>DASZEO010000258.1:0-5176 GCA_035940755.1 Allosphingosinicella sp.
CTGGCAGGTGATCACCACCCAGAAGGGCACGTGGAATGCGTCGCCGAGCATCCCCTGCGAGAAGAGGAGCACGGCGATGATGCCCATCGTCTTCTGGGCGTCATTGGCGCCGTGGCCGAGCGAGTAAGCGGCCGCCGAGACCAGCTGAAAGCGGCGGAAGACATTGTCGGCCCGGTGCGCCGCGAGCGGCTTGAACAGCCACGCCGTCAGCACCACGAGCAGCAGCGCGACGGCCATCCCGACCAGCGGCGAAAGGACGATGGCAACGGCGGTCTTGGTCACTCCGGAGGCCTGGATGACGGCGACACCGCCCTTCGCCATGCCGGCGCCGATGAGGCCGCCGACTAAAGCGTGGCTGCTCGATGACGGAATGCCGAGCAGCCAGGTAGCGACGTTCCAGACGATTGCGCCCATCAGCGCCCCGAATATGACGGCCGGATCGATCACGGTGGGATCGACGATGCCCTTGCCGATCGTCTCGGCCACGTGGAGGCCGAAGAACAGGAAAGCGATGAAGTTGAAGAAGGCCGCCCACATCACCGCCAGCTGCGGCGTGAGAACGCGGGTGGAGACCACCGTCGCGATAGAGTTGGCGGCATCGTGAAGGCCGTTGAGGAAGTCGAACAGCAAAGCGATGCCGATCAGGCCGATCAGCAGCGGCAGCGCCAAGGTCGGTTCCATGTCGCGTCTCCGCCTCAGGCCTGATCGATGACGATGCCCTGGATTTCGTCGGCGACGTCCTCCAGGCGATCGAGCACCTTCTCGAGGTGGCGGTAGATTTCCCGCTGCACGACGTATTCGAGCGCGTCGCCGCCGCGATGGGTGCGGTAAAGGGCGCTGAGGCCGCTGTCGTAAAGTTCGTCCGCGGCGCCTTCGAGGTGAACGATCCGCTCCGTGGTCGCGTCGAGCTTCGCGCGGTTCCGGCCAACGGAGCGAAGCAGCGGCATGGCGCCGAGAACGAGCCGGGCCGCCTGCTCGGCCAGACCAGCGATCTGCGACATTTGAGGATCGAACCGGGTCGCTTCGAAATGCGTGACCGCCTTGGCGGTCTTCTGGATCTCGTCGACCGCATCGTCCATCGACGAGATCAAGCCGGTGATGGCGCTTCGGTCGAACGGCGTAATGAAGGTGCGCCGCACCGCCTGCTGCACCTCGCGCGTTACCTCATCCGCCTCGGATTCCAGGGCCGAGATGTTGCGGCAGCTCTCGCCGATGTCGCGGCGCTGGGCGAACATCGCCGCCACGACTTCGGCCGCCGAGACCAGGATCTCGGCATGCCGCTCGAAGAGGACGAAGAAATTGCCCTCCCTGGGCATGATCGCTTTGATGACATTCATCCCGCTTTCCCTCCCGTTCCGGTCTGGAAAGCGGCCTAGAGGGTGCCGACGACGATTCGGCGACGCGGCGGTTACACTTCCGTGACGGCGCCCTCGGCATCGAGCGAATAGCCGGCGGAGCGGACGGTGCGGATGAGGTCGGGGCGGCCGCCCTCGTTCAGCGCCTTACGCAGCCGGCGGACGTGGACGTCGACGGTGCGCGCATCGATGTCGCTGTCGTGCGACCAGACGGCGTCGAGCAGCCGCTCGCGCGAGAAGACCCGGCGGGGATGCTCCAGGAAATGCTTGAGCAGCCGGAACTCGGTCGGGCCGAGCGCCACCGGGCTGCCGCCGCGGCGGACCCGGTGGCCGACCACGTCCATCTCCAGGTCGGCGAAGCCCAGTTGCTCGCCGGCGAGCGCGGGGCGAACCCGGCGCAGCACCGCCCCGACCCGCGCCACCAGCTCGCGCGGGCTGAACGGCTTGGTGACGTAATCGTCGGCGCCGGTCTGGAGCCCGCGGATGCGGTCGGCCTCCTCGCCGCGGGCGGTGAGCATGATGATCGGCACGTTGGCGGTCACCGCCTTGCGCCGGAGCCGGCGGCACACCTCGATCCCGGAGATGCCCTCGATCATCCAGTCGAGGATGACCAAGTCCGGCCGCATCTCGTCCGCGAGCAGCAGCGCTTCCTCGCCGTCGGCGGTGCGGACGACCTCGAACTCCTCGCGCTCGAAATGCCAGATCAGCAGTTCGGCAAGGGACCGATCGTCCTCGACCAGCAGCAGCCTGGCTTTAGTCACTCGCGATACTCCCAGCGCGCCTGAACGCCGTAGGAGCGCTTCGTGACAGCTTCATGACAGCCGCCGCGGCGCGACCGGAAGGTAGACGTGGACGACGGTACCGGCGCCGACTTCGCTCTCGATGCTGAGCCGGCCGCGGTGGCGGCCGACGATATGCTTGACGATCGAGAGACCGAGCCCGGTGCCGCCGATCGCTCGGCTGCGGCTTGCGTCGACCCGGTAGAAGCGTTCGGTCACCCGCTCGATATGCTCCGGGGCGATGCCTTCGCCCTGGTCGGCGACCGTCAGGCGAACCATGTCGCGCTCGCGCCGCAGGCCGATCCGGATCGGCGTGGAGGGCCGGCCGTAGCGGATGGCGTTGCTGATCAGATTGTCGAGCAGCTGGAGCAGCTCGCTGCGGTCGCCGGTGACCGGCGGCAGGTCGGCGGCGGCCTCGACGATCAGCGCGCAGCCGCGCTCGTCGGCCGCGCTTCGGCAGGCGGCGCCGGCCTGGTCGACCAGCGGCGCCAGCGCCAG
The DNA here is from genome assembly GCA_035940755.1 of Allosphingosinicella sp. GTDB lineage: Bacteria > Pseudomonadota > Alphaproteobacteria > Sphingomonadales > Sphingomonadaceae > Allosphingosinicella. Next base: position 2,633 of record DASZEO010000258.1, read on the forward strand.
CGTCTCGCGCGGCCGGCTGAAGCGCTCTGCCTCGATCCGCGACAGCGAGATCAGGTCCTCGACGAGCTGCTGCATTCGCCGCGCCTCGTCGTGGACGATCGCGGTGAATCGGTCTCTCGTGGCGCCGTCGAGCGCGTCCGCCTGCTCCCGCAGCGTCTCCGAATAGCCGACCAGCGTCGCAAGCGGCGTTCGCAGCTCATGGCTTGCATTGGCGACGAAGTTGACGCGCATCTGCTCAGCCGCATGCGCCTCGCTGCGGTCGATGAAGCGCACGAACAGCGTGCCGTCGTCGAGCGGCGTCACCCGCATAAGCCAGCGGCGTGGCGAATCGCCGAGCCCCACCAGCTCCGCCTCGTCCGCGGCGGCCCCGCGGGCGATCAGCCGCTCGACGGCGGCCGGGTGCGGGATGGCCGCGCGCACGTCCTCGCCTTCGATGCCGTCGCCCAGCAGGCGGCGAGCGGCGCTGTTGCTGACGCTTACGACTTCCCCCTCGACGAGCAAAGCGGGCTCGCGCAGTGCCTCGAACAGGCGGCGCACCGCCGCAGCCGGTTTGTCGTCGGTCATGCAAAGCGCAATGCGACCGCTGCCGCCTGGATTCAACCGCCAGGCGGGGGGCCAACGCCTTTGCACCTTCGGTTGGCGTTACACGGCTGAAATCCGCCCACACCGCCGCGCCGGGGCATGGACCTTCGCGGCCGCGGCCACTATGTCGCTTGGCGATGGAATTGCTGCTTATCCTCTCGGCGATGCTGAGCGCCGTGACGGGCGCCTTCACCGGCGCGCGGGGCGAGGAGGCTCGGGTCCATCAGTCGGAGGTGACGGTCGCGGCGGAGGCGACCGTCCCGGTCGCCCGGGCGCAGGCGCCGCGCGCGCTCCCGCTCCCGGCCGTGCGCCTTGCCGGCGAGGTCCTGCCGCTGCTGGATTTGGCGGTGCCCGCTGCGGCGCCGCTCGAGGCGATCCGCCTGATCGAGTGACGCAGCGCGGCTGACGCTCGCGCCTTCACTCTCGCCTCAAGGGCGCCGCGACGTAGCGGCGCGCGCTTATTCTCAAAGGATTGCCACCATGTTCGGCGGATTTGCCAAATCGATTTTCGGTTCCTCGAACGACCGCTACGTGCGCTCGCTGCGCAAGGTCGTCGAGCAGGTCAACGCGCTGGAGCCGACCCTCTCCGCGCTCGGCGATGAGGAGCTTCAGGCCCAGACGCCCAAGCTCAAGGCCCGCCTCGAAGCCGGCGAGACGCTCGACGACATCCTGCCCGAAGCCTTCGCCACCGTGCGCGAAGCCTCCGTCCGGACGCTGGGGCAGCGCCATTACGACGTCCAGCTGATCGGCGGCATCGTGCTGCACCGCGGCGAGATCGCCGAGATGCGCACCGGCGAGGGCAAGACGCTGGTCGCGACCCTGGCCGTCTATCTCAACGCCCTGGCCGGCAAGGGCGTCCACGTCGTCACCGTCAACGACTATCTCGCCCGCCGCGACGCCGACTGGATGGGGCAGATCTACCGCTTCCTCGGCCTCACCGTCGGCGTGATCGTCCCGAACATCCCCGACAGCCAGCGGCGCCTCGCTTACCATTCCGACATCACCTACGGCACCAACAACGAGTTCGGCTTCGACTATCTGCGCGACAACATGAAATACGAGCGCTCGCAGATGGTGCAGCGGCCCTTCAACCACGCCATCGTCGACGAGGTCGACTCGATCCTGATCGACGAGGCGCGCACGCCGCTGATCATCTCGGGGCCGACCGACGACAAGTCCGAGCTGTACATGGCGCTGGACCGGATCGTGAAGGAGACGGCGCCGGACGATTACGAATATGACGAGAAGGACAAGCGCGTCCTTCTGACCGAGGACGGCACCGAGCGGATGGAGCGGCTGCTCGAGGCCGAAGGGCTGCTGGTCGGCTCCAACCTGTACGATTACGAGAACACCCAGGTCGTCCACCACCTCAACCAGGCGCTTCGCGCCAACATCGCCTACCGCCGCGACATCGATTATATCGTCAAGGACGGGAAGGTGATCATCATCGACCCCTTCACGGGCAGGATGATGGACGGGCGGCGCTGGTCCGAAGGCCTCCACCAGGCGGTCGAGGCCAAGGAAGGCGTCGACATCGAGCCCGAGAACCAGACGCTCGCCTCGATCACCTTCCAGAACTATTTCCGGATGTACCCCAAGCTGTCGGGCATGACCGGCACCGCGGCGACCGAGGCGGCGGAATTCTACGATATCTACAAGATGAACGTGGTCACCATCCCGACCCACCTGCCGGTGCGGCGCAAGGACGACGACGACGAATTCTACAAGAACCAGGCCGACAAGTTCGGCGCGATCGTCGAGGCGGTGAAGGAGAAGCAGGCGCTGGGTCAGCCGGTGCTGGTCGGCACCGTCTCGATCGAGAAATCGGAATTGCTGTCGGAGCACTTCAAGGAAGCGAAGATCCGCCACGCGGTGCTCAACGCGCGCGAGCATGAGCGCGAGGCGCATATCGTGGCGCAGGCGGGCCGGCCCGGCGCCGTCACCATCGCCACCAACATGGCC
>DASZEO010000259.1:0-6999 GCA_035940755.1 Allosphingosinicella sp.
GAAGCGCGCGAGACGTTCGAGCGGGAATATCTTCGGGTTCAGATCAGGCGCTTCTCCGGGAATATCTCCCGGACCGCGAACTTCATCGGCATGGAACGCTCGGCGCTCCACCGCAAGCTGAAGGCGCTGGGGCTCGGCGACAGCCGCGGCGACGGGGGCGAGTAGCGCCGATGGCGCGCCGCTGCGGCGCGTGTTATCACGGGCGCCGCTTCCGACCGGAATGCGGGGAGAACCAGAATGGCCGACAAGGTCAACAATCTCCAGGATATGTTCCTGAACGCGCTGCGCCGGTCCAAGACGCCGGTGACGATGTTCCTGGTCAAGGGGGTGAAGCTGCAGGGGATCATCACCTGGTTCGACAATTTCTCGGTGCTTCTGCGCCGGGACGGGCAGGCCCAGCTCATCTACAAGCACGCCATCTCCACGATCATGCCGGGCCAGTCGCTGGAGATGGACGAGATCAAGCACTCCTTCGCCGAGCAGCTCAACAGCCGCAAACGCACCCTGCTCCAGGAGGTGTTCCTCTCGGCGGTCAAGCGGTCAGGCGAGCCGGTGACGATGTTTCTGGTCAACGGCGTAATGCTTCAGGGCGAGATCGCCGCCTACGACCTGTTCTGCCTGTTGCTCGAGCGGGACGGGCTTTGCCAGCTGGTCTACAAGCACGCCATCTCGACGGTGCAGCCGGAACGGCCCGTCAACCTCGCCGACGCGCAGGGCGAGGAGCAGGCCAGCTGAGCCTGACCGAAAGCGAAGCCCAAGGCGAGTTCGCCCGCGGCGCAAGAGCGGTGATCGCGCTCCCGGACCTCGGCCGCGAGGCGAGCCGCGACCCGGCGGCGCGACTCGACGAAGCGGCCGGCCTGGCTGAAGCGATCGGCGTTTCGGTCGAGGACAAACTGCATTTCCGGATCCGCCAGCCCCGCCCGGCCACGCTGTTCGGGCCGGGGCAGGTGGAGCGGATCGCCGAGGCTCTGCGGACGAGCGAAGCGGAGCTTCTCGTCGTCGACGGGGCAATCACGCCGATCCAGCAGAAAAACCTGGAGGACCGCACCAAGGCGAAGGTCATCGACCGCACCGGCCTGATCCTCGAGATCTTCGGCGAGCGCGCCGCCACGGCGGAGGGGCGGCTTCAGGTTGAACTCGCCCATCTCGATTATCAGGCGGGCCGGCTGGTGCGTTCCTGGACCCACCTCGAACGGCAGCGGGGCGGCTTCGGCTTCCTCGGCGGCCCGGGCGAGACCCAGATCGAGGCGGACCGCCGCCTGATCCGCGACCGCATGGCCAAGCTTCGCCGCGAGCTCGAGCAGGTGACCCGCACCCGCTCGCTCCACAGGGCGCGGCGGCAGCGGGCGCCGTGGCCGGTGATCGCGCTGGTCGGCTATACCAATGCCGGCAAGTCCACCCTGTTCAACCGCCTGACCCGCGCCGACGTGCTGGCCGAGAACCTGCTGTTCGCCACGCTCGATCCCACCATGCGCGAGATTGAGCTTCCCGGCTTCGACAAGGCGATCCTCTCCGATACGGTCGGCTTCATCTCCGATCTGCCGACGCAGCTCGTGGCCGCCTTCCGAGCCACGCTTGAGGAGGTGGTCTCGGCGGATCTCATCATCCACGTCCGGGACATCTCCCATCCCGACACGGACGCTCAGCGCGAGGACGTGGAACGGGTGCTGGCCGAGATCGGGGTATCGCGCGAAGCCGGCGCAGCGATGATCGAAGCCTGGAACAAGATCGATTCCGTCCACTTGGAGGAAGCGGAGCGGGTCCGCGCCGAGGCGGCGCGGCGGCGGGAGGTGGTGGTCATCTCGGCGCTCGGCGGCGAGGGCGTCGACGACCTGCTCGATTGCGCGGCGCGGCACCTCCAGCGCGGCGCGCCGGTGCGCGAGCTCATTGTGGCCGCTTCGGACGGGGAAGGGCTCGCCTGGCTCCACGCCAACGGCGAAGTGATCGGCCAGCAGCAGGAGGGGATGGAGACCCGGCTTCAGGTCCGGCTCAGCGACGCCGACTGGTCGCGCTTCCAGGCGCGTCAGGCGGAGCGCGCCTAGACGGCTTTCTTCGCCTGCTGCCAGAGGGCCTCAAGCTCGTCTATATTCATATCCTTCAGTGGCTTATCAGCCAAAGCTTCCACTTTACGGAAGCGCGTCTCGAACCGCGCGACGGCCTCGCGCAGCGCCGTCTCGGGATTCACGTCGAGATGGCGGGCATAATTGACGACGGCGAACAGCAGGTCGCCGACCTCGGCCGCGCGCTCCTCATCGCTTTCGGCGCGTTCGATCTCTTCGAGCTCCTCGTCGATCTTCAGCCGCGGCCCTTCGGCATTGGGCCAGTCGAAGCCGACGCGGGCGGCGCGGCGCTGGATCTTCTCGGCGCGCTTGAGGGCGGGGAGGGCGAGCGCGACGCCGGCGAGGGCGCTGGCGTCTTCCTGAGCGTCGCGCTCGGCGGCCTTGATCGCTTCCCAGCCAGGGCTTTGCGAGGCGTCGCCGAAGATGTGCGGATGACGGCGGACCATCTTGGCGGCGATCGCGGCGATGACGTCGGCGAGATCGAAGACGCCGCGCTCCTCGGCAATCCGGGCATGGTAGACGACCTGGAGCTGGAGATCGCCGAGCTCGTCCTTCAGCGCGTCCATGTCGCCGCGGCGGATCGCGTCGGCGACCTCGTAGGCTTCCTCGATCGTATAAGGCGCGATCGTCTCGAAGGTCTGCACGCGGTCCCATTCGCAGCCGCTCTGAGGATCGCGCAGCCGTGCCATGATCGCGACGAGGTCGGCGAGGGGGGATGTTGGCGAAGGTGCCTCGGACGACATATTAAAGTCCGATAATATACATTATGTAAAATACCGGTGCGGCCGAATGCGTCATGAGCGGAGCACCAGCGTCCGCCCCTCGACGCCCCAGGCCGACAGCGTCGACAGCACGTTCATGCCTATGACGTTCATGTCGCCGAACGCGTCGGAGATGTGGACCGCGACGTCGCGGCGCTCGATCGAGCCGATCTTCAGAGTCTCGGCCTGGCCGCGCTGCACGGCGACGATGCCGTTGGCGGTCTGTACCAGCGCCCGCCCGGCGCGCGGCGCTATCCCGACGCGGCGCGCCGTGTCGCTCGAGATGCTCGTCGTGGTCGCGCCGCTGTCCACGAGGAAGCGGACGTCCTGCCCGTTGACCTGCGCGGTCACCCAGAAATGCCCGTCCGGCGCCTGGCGGATGCGGATCTCGCCGCCTTTTGTTTCCTCGACGACGCCGCCGCGGGTCTCGAGCAGCACGCGGTTGCCGAGCGCGAGGAACTCGTCCTTGAGCGTAAAGACGACGAAGCCGACGGCGAAGATCAGCACCCAGCCGATGAACATCTTCAGACCCTGTGCGAGCGGGATGCGCCGCACCGCCAGAGCGCTTCCGGCGAGGACGAGGACGCCGAGAAGATAAAGAAAATGAATGGCTTGTTCGCCGCCGTTCACAGGACGACCTCCATTCCGTCAAAGCCGGGCTCGACCCCCGCGGGAAGCTCAGCGCGCAGCGAGCGATAGTCCATGCTGTTGTCCATGTGCGTCAATATAGTGCGCCCGGGCCGAACAAGCGCGATCCAGTCGAGCGTCTGCGCAAGATGCGGGTGAGTCGGGTGCGGCCGGCGGCGAAGCGCGTCGGCGACCCAGATGTCGCAGCCCCGAAACAGGGCCTCCATGTCCTTCGTCAGCGCATTGAAATCGGTGGAGTAGACGATGGACTTCCCGGCGGCATCGAAGCGCAGGCCGGCGCTGGTGATGGCGCCATGCGGCTGATCCGCCACGCTGACGGTGACGCCGCCCACCTCCAGCCGATCGGGGAGCAGGCGGCCCTCGACGATCGACGGGTAGCCGCCCTTCCCTTCGAACACGTAGCGGAAGCGCGCGCTAAGGCTGTCGAGCGACTCCCGCCGCGCATAGCCCGCCACCGGCCGGCCCCGCGCGTGGAACACGCCGCGAAGGTCGTCGATGCCATGGCAATGGTCGGCATGGTCGTGAGTCCAGATCACCGCATCGAGGCTCGAGACGCCGGCGCCGAGCAGCTGCTCGCGAAGATCCGGGCTGGTGTCGACGAGGATCCGCACCCCCTCATGCTCGACCAAGATCGAGACCCGCCGGCGCCGGTTGCGCGGCTCGGCCGGATCGCACTCGCCCCAGTCGTTGCCGATCCGCGGCACGCCGAACGACGTCCCGCAGCCCAGGATCGTCAGCTTCACGAAGCCGCCTTGGCGAACAGCCGGCGGAAGTTGGCGCCGGTCGCTTCGGCGAGCCTCTCCAGCGGCTCATCCCTGAGCTGCGCCAGGAACCGCGCCGTGTCGGCGACGAAGGCCGGCTCGCAGGTCTTGCCGCGGTGCGGCACCGGCGCGAGGAACGGCGAATCCGTCTCGATCAGCAGCCGGTCCAGCGGAATCGCCTTCGCCGCCTCCTGAAGGTCGCGGGCATTCTTGAAGGTGACGATCCCCGAGATCGAGACGTAAAGGCCGAGCTCGAGCACCTGCTCGGCGAAGGCGCGCGTGCCGGTGAAGCAGTGGATCAATGCCGGAAAGCGCCCCTTCCCCATCTCCTCGGCGAGGATCTGGAAGCTGTCCTCCTCCGCATCGCGGGTGTGGACGATCAGCGGCAGCTGGGTCTCGCGCGCGGCGGCGATGTGGGCGCGGAAGCTTCGCCGCTGATGGTCGCGGTCGCTATGGTCGTAATAATAATCGAGGCCGGTCTCGCCGATGCCGACGACCTTCGGGTGCGCCGCTTTCGCCACCAGTGAGGCGGTGTCGACCTCGGGATGCTGGTCGGCCTCGTGGGGATGGATGCCGACCGACGCCATGACGTCAGCTTCACGCTCGGCGGTGCCGATGACGGCGTCCCATTCGCTGGCCCGGGTCGAGATGTTGAGCATCAGCTCGACGCCGGCGGCACGAGCGCGCTCCAGCACCGCCGGCTGATCCTCGACCAGGCCCTGGTAGTTGAGGTGGCAGTGGCTGTCGACGAACATGGCCGCGCCTGTAGCGGCTGGCGGCTCGGGCGTCATCCCTGGCGGATCGCCTATTGCCTCTCCTGCGCGGCGGCGCAGCCGATTCGATAGGCCTCGGGCCAGCGGTCGGGATCGTAACGCCCGACGCTGCAGTCGCGATTGCCGGCCTCATAGGCGCGGCGGCGCGACGGGCTCATCTCGGCCAGGCCGGGCGCGTCCACCGGCACCTCAACCGGCGTCTCCGCGGCGGCCACGTTCTGCGCCGGAGCCTCGGTGTCGGCATTGCGTGCGGGCGCGGCGGGCGCGGCGGCCGGGGCCGGAGCGGCCACGCTGGCCGGCCCTGCCTCATTCGTCTGCGCCGCAGGCTGGCAAGCGGCCACCGCAAGCGCGCACGCGGCCCCAACGAGCGACCGGAGTGAGCGCATCCTTATCGACTCTGGCTGCGCAACCGCCGCTGGAACTCGCGGCACTGCGGCGTGCCTCGCCCGGCCCGTTCGCAGAACAGTCGCATCGTGCGCGAGTTGCGGCGATTGATCCGCCCGCCCGAGGGACTCGGCGCCGGCCTCGCCTGCGTTGCCGGCCGCTGCTGCACCGGCGCCGGCGGCCGCTGCTGGACCTGCGCCGGCGGCCGGTCCTGGACCGCCGCGTCCGAATCCTCGTCGGCCGCCGGTCCGGGCTCCTCGTCGGGGGCAACCGTTTCGACCCCGTCCTCAGGGGCGAGCGGCGGTTCGGGCGCCACCGCTGGCGCGGGCGCCGCCATGGGCTCGCTGGCTGAGGGTCCTTCGGCCGCCGGCCCCCGCTCGGCCTGCGAGGCGGGCGGCGAAGCTTCCGAACCGAAGGGCGGGCCGCTGCGCATCCATAGGAAGGCGGCGGCCGCCACCGCGAACAAGGCGAGCAGGGCGAGCACCCCGCGCATGGCGCCCCCGCTCCTGCCGGCAGCGGGGCGTGGCGGCGGCGCGACCGCCGCGGCCGCCGGCGTGTCCGTGACCGCGACCGGCTGCGGCCCCCGCCTCCGGCACAAGCCCTCCAGTTCGCTCCTGAGCCTGAGCCAGCCGGGATGGCCCTCATCGCCGCTCCAGCCAGTAAGCGGCGCGACCGCCTCGGCGTCGAAAGGCATGGGCGGCGCCTCGCCGTCCAGCGAAGCCTGGACCAGCTTCTTCTGCCCGCGCGCATAATTGGCCTCGGCCTTGATCCACTCGGAGCCGCGCGCCGCCGGCGACCAGATCACCACCGCGGCGCGCACGTCGCCGACGCGATCCTGAATGGGTCCGCGCGCCGCCGCTTCGGACCAGATGCTGAACCCCTCCTGGCGAAGCAAGGTGGACAGCCGCTCGGCGGCGGCCTCGCCGTCCCGGGCATAGCTGATCAGCAGGTCCGCCATCACCCCTCCCCCGGATGTTCGAGCCTCGGGAAGATCGGATTCGGCAGCGCCAGCCGGAATCCCGACGCGGCGGTGCGGGCGTAGCCCTCCGGGTACTCAAGCGAGGCATAATCGCGTTCGTCCGGCGCAACGCCCATCATGTCGAGCAGCTTGCCCGACGAGGCAGGGATCACCGGCGCGATTGCGATGGCGAGATCGCGGATCGCGGCGCACAAGGTGGCGAGCACCGCGTTCATCCGCTCGGGATCGGCCTTGCGCAGCGCCCAGGGCGCCTGGCTGTCGATATATTGGTTGCAGGCGAAGACGGCGCGGAGCCACGCCTCAATGCCCTGGGACAGCTCGAAGCGCTCGAAATGCTCCGGGAGCTCCTCGCGCGTGGCGGCGGCGACCTTGGCGAGAAGCTCTCGATCGGCGGCGTCCTGCTTTCCTTCCAGCGGCAAGACCCCTTCACAATTTCTTGCGATAAAAGACAAAGTCCGCTGCGCCAAATTGCCGAAGCTGTTCGCAAGATCAGCGTTGACGCGAGTGACGATCGCCTCGGCGCTGTAGGAGCCGTCCTGGCCGAACGTGACCTCGCGCAGCAGGAAATAGCGCAGCGGGTCGACTCCGAAGGCGCGCACCAGGTCGCCCGGGCTGACGACGTTGCCGACGGAC
>DASZEO010000260.1:0-4437 GCA_035940755.1 Allosphingosinicella sp.
CCGATGATTCGGGATTGAGGGTGGCTGCACTCATTATCTAGCTCCAATATGCCCGCATCAGAGGCGGCGGCCGCCGGTCGGTGGCGGCTCGGAAATGAACCCGATCCGCGCATAGCCCGCCCGCTGCATCGCGTAGATCGCGCCGCCGATGCAGCGGTAGGGCGTGTTGACGTCGCCGCGGATATGAACCTCCGGCATGTTCTCTTCGGTGAGGTTGTTCACCCCGCCGACCGCCCTGATCTGTTCCTCCAGCGTGCGGACGGCGCGGTCGAGCAGCTGTTCGGAGTTCATCGGGGTCAAGTTCCAGTAAACTTCGCACCGGCCGTTCACCGCCCGAACCGAGAGGTTCACGTTCTCCGGCTTCGTCACCGTCGCCTCGAACTCCACCTTGGGAAGGTGGACCGGAACGCTCTGCAGCACGACGGGGACCGCGATGAGGAAGATGATCAGAAGCACCAGCATGACGTCCACCAGGGGCGTCGTGTTGATGTCCGACATCGGTGTTTCTTCGCCGTCGCCGGATTCGCCGACCTGCATTGCCATGGTTCAGTTCCTATTCCTCGCTTCGTACCGCCGATCAGCGGCCGGAAGATCGGCGGCGGCGCCGGACAGCCGGCGCCGCCGCGGGGACGTTACGCCTTGCCGGTGACCGATCCGGTGGCTGCTCCGGTCGAGCCGCCGGTCGTGCCGGTAGTGGCCGTCGAGGCCGGCGTGCTGGTGGCACCGGTGGTGCGGCCTGCGCCGCTGGCCGCGCCGCGCGCCGCAGTGACGCTCGGGCGCACGGTACCGCCGGACATCATGTAGCCGTGCAGGTCGTTCGAGAAGCGGGCGAGCTCCTCGGTGATCGCCTTGTTGCGGCGCATCAGCCAATTGTACTGCATCACCGCCGGAACCGCGACGACCAGGCCGAGCGCGGTCATGATGAGCGCCTCGCCGACCGGGCCGGCGACGGCGTCGATCGACGCCTGGCCGGCGGCGCCGATCTTGATCAGCGCGCGGTAGATGCCGACCACGGTGCCGAACAGGCCGACGAACGGAGCGGTCGAACCGACGGTGGCGAGCAGCGCCAGGCCGGTCGACAGCTTGGAAGCGATCGCGCCCTGGGTGCGGGCGAGCGAGCCGAGCATCCAGTCATGCTGGTCGATCGGGTCGGTCAGCTTGTTGTGCTGCTCCTGGGCAAGCAGGCCGTCGTCGACGATCTGGCGGTAGGCGCCGTTCTTGTCGAGCTTGTTGGCGCCCTCGCGCAGGTTGCCGGATTGCCAGAAGGCGGTTCGGGCGCGGCGGCCCTCCTTGATGATCTTCTGCTGGTCGATGAGCTTGACGAAGAAGACGTACCACGAGGCGACCGACATGATGATCAGCACGCCGAACGTGATCCAGGCGATGACGCCGCCTTGCTGAAGGGCTCCCAAGAGGCCGAAATTGGCGCCGCCGTGGGCTCCTGCTCCTGCCGCTGCTGCTCCGGGTGCTGCTGCCATTGTCTCAATTCCTTCTCATGCAAAAGACCAAGTGAGTGAGTGTTGCCCCGATTACTGGATCCGCCAGGTGATGCTGGAGGATGTGGTGTCCGTGGTCGGGTTGCCCTGATTGTCCCGGGCGGGGGTGAAGCGCGCCCGGCTGCGCATGATCCGACATGTCGCGTTGTCGAGCGCCGCCGAGCCGCTCGACCCGGTGACGGTGCAGCCGGTCACTCGGCCGTCCGGACCGACGGTGAGCCGGAACCGGGTCGTGCCCTGCTCCTCGTTGCGAAGTGCCGAAGCCGGATAGTCGTCGTTCGAGACGTAGGAAGAGAGGTTCGCCCGCGCCCGTGCCGGTTCGACCGTCCGCGGCGGCGGCGGCGGCGGCGGCGGCGGCGCCGGACGGACCGGCGGCTGAGGATTGAACGGCACCGGCAAAGGCGGCGGCGGCGGCGCGATCATCGGCGGCGGCGGGATATTGGTGCGCACCAGAGCCGGCGGCGCCGTCACGGGCGGCGGCTGGACCTCCTGCTTGGGCGGGGGCGGCGGCTCCTCCTCGGGGGGCGGCGGCTCCTCGACGTCGAAGGTCTTGAGGTCTTCCTGGACGTTCTTGACGAACTTGTACGCCAGGCCGGTGACGAAGGCGTATCCCAGCAGGGCGTGAAGGATGGCGACTAAGACGATCGACCAGATCCGGCCCTGGCTCATTCCCTGATCAACGTATGCCATTAATCAGCCGCGCTCCCTCTCATTGCCGACCCCGACGGGTGCACAACGCCGGGTTTCGTATTCGGTTCATCCATGTAACGGACACGGAACGGTCAGTGTCTCTATAGCGATGCCCGAAAGGACGCAATGCCTGTCTGCGGCGGCGGAAATCCGCGGATTTTCGCCGCAATCGACGGTTAATGCGCGCTCCTGTAGCACCGGCGGACGACCGGAAAAAAGAAGGGGGACCGCGTTGAAAATGCTCGCAACGGCCGTCGCACTGCTGCTCGGCGGCGCTCAGGCCGCCGATTCGCAGGGCGCTCCCGCGGCGCCCGCAATGACCTATGCCGACCTGGCCGACCTGGCGCTGGCGGCGCCGATCGTGGCCCATGTGCGAATCGCGGACGCCGACGCGCTCTCGGCGCGCGAGGCGCCCAACGTTCCGGCCGGCACCCACCGATTCCTCGTCGAGGCCAATGTCGTCGCGCTCATCCGCGGCGAAGGCGGAATGCCGGTGCGGGTCAGCTATCTCGCCGACCGTCCCGACGACGCGCGCGGTCGGGCGGCCCGGCTGCGCCGGCGAAGCGAGTTCCTGATCTTCGCGAGCCCGGTGCCCGGGCGGCCCAACGAGCTGCGCCTGGTGGCGCCGGACGCGCAGGTGCCGCTGACTCCCGAGACGGGCGCGCAGGTTCGGCAGATCGTGCGCGAATCGCTCGCTGCCGATGCGGCGCCGCGGATCACCGGCCTCGGCCGCGCCTTCCACGTCGCCGGCACCCTGCCCGGCGAAAGCGAAACCCAGATCTTCCTTCAGACCGCGGACGAGCGGCCGATCTCGCTCAACGTGCTTCGCCGCCCGGGCGAGCAGCCGCGCTGGTCGGTGGCGCTGGGCGAGATGGTCGACGACGCGGCGCGGCCGCCGCAGCCGGGGACTTTGCTCTGGTATCGGCTCGCCTGCACGCTGCCGCAGGCGCTCCCGCGGCAGAGCCTCGCCGAGGCGGGGCCGGAGGAGGCGCGGGCGATCGCGGCCGATTACCGGCTGGTGCTCGCCGGCCTTGGAGCCTGCACGCGAAGCCGCGCCCGGCGCTGATCAGAAGGAGGCCAACTCGACGCCGACGCCCGCGCAGTCGGGATAGACGTCCGGCTTGCGAGTCGAGACCCGAAGCGCCGCCACTCCGCGCCGCGCGGCGACGAGGTCGTAAATCTCGCGCACCAGCGTTTCCTGGAGGTTGAAGCGCCGCGCCGCCGCCAGCTCGGCGATCCCGGTGCGCAGAAAATCATAGTCCCACGCCTCGCCCGCCTCGTCCGCCGCGGCGAAGAAGCGGTCGTCGACCCAGACTTCCACCGTGATGAGCAGCCGCTGCGGGTTGCCCACCTCGAAATCGTGGAAGCCGATGTCCACCTTGAGCTCATAATCCTCGAGCACGATCTTGCGCGTCTTCGGCCGGAGCCGGTCGGGGACCAGGCCGTCGAGGCCGAGCGTCTGTGCCATCAGCTTTGCTCCAGGAACTGGACGTCGCGCGGAAGCGCGAGGAAACGCTGCCCGCCGTCGAGGACGATGGTCTGCCCGGTGAGGCTCGGCGCGGCAATGATGAAGCGCAGCGCGGCGACGATCTCGGTCACGTCCACGCCGCGCTCGAGCGCGTTCAGATTGTGCACCGCCTCGAAATTGTCGCGGCTCTGCGGCCCCGACACCAAAGTCACCGAGGGCGCGATGCCGCAGACGCGGACGGCCGGGGCGAAGGCGCGGGCGCACAGCTCGGTGAGGCCGGCGAGCCCGAACTTCGAAACGGTATAGCTGAAGAAATCGGGATTGGGCGCCGCCAGCTTCGCGTCGAGCAGGTTGACGATCAGCGCCGGCCCTTCGCCGGCCGCGGCGGCGAAAGCCTGCGACAGCAAGGCCGGCGCACGCAGATTGATGTCGAGATGCGCATCCCAGCTGGCGAGGCTGAAGTCGGCGGCGCGGTCATAGGCGAAGCGCGACGCGTTGTTGACCAGCAGCCGCGGCGGCGGCAGCCCGTCGAGCGCGGCGATGATCGCCTCGGCCGCGCCGGCATCGGCAAGCTCCGCCTGGACGACGCTCGCGCTCGCCAGCTCCGCCGCCAGCGCGCGCGCCTCCTCCACCGACCGGTTGCAGTGGATCAGCACGTGCCAGCCGTCGACGGCGAGCGCGCGAGTCAGCTCGGCACCGATCCGCGTGGCGCCGCCGGTGACGATGGCCGTGCGCGGCCCCTCGAACTCCTCCCGAGCCATGGCGCCGGCGATAGCGCGCTAC
>DASZEO010000261.1:0-4204 GCA_035940755.1 Allosphingosinicella sp.
CGTGCCGCTGGTTACCTTACGCTACCCACAGGCGGTGGCGGAGCGGGTGGGGCGGGCCGCGGCGGCCGCCGCCGCACCTTGGCTGCCGCGCGGCGGCGACTGGGACGCGAGCGTCGAGGCGGGCAAGCTCCACTATCGCGACGGTCAGGGCCGCCTGGCGCTGCCGCTGCCGCGCCTTGCCGGCGCTCACCAGGCGAACAACGCTGCGCTGGCCGTCGCCATGCTTCGCCACCAGGACCGGCTGCCGGTGCGCGAGGCGGCGTTCAGGGCGGCGATGGGCTGGGCGGAATGGCCGGCGCGGCTGCAGCGGCTCGGGCCCGGACCGCTTCACGGCCTGCTTCCGGCCGGGGCCGAGCTGTGGCTCGACGGCGCCCACAATCCCGCGGCAGCCCGCGCGGTGGCGGACCATTTCCGCGGCTACGTCCCCGCCGGTCGCCCGTTCCACATCGTCTTCGGCCTGCTCGCCAACAAGGATGCGCCCGGGGTGCTGCGCCCGTTCCGCGGCCGGGCGGCGACGCTGCACGCCATCCCCGTGCCGGGCCACGAGCATCATCGGCCCGAGGCACTGGCGGCGACCGCGCGCGAGACGGGCCTGGCGGCCATGACCGCCGCCGGAGTCGAGGACGCCCTCGGCTGGATCGCCCGCCACGCCGACCGGGCCAAGCCAGCGATCGTGCTGGTGCTGGGTTCGCTCTACCTCGCCGGGGAAGTGCTCAAGGCGAACGGTCAGCCGCCGACCTGACCCGCGCGCAGCTCGCCGAGAGTCCGGGCCGCCCACTCATACATGTCGGCATGGGCGGCGCGCTCGAACCGGTCGATGCGCTTCAGCCGCCGCTCCACCTCGCCGAGGGCGCTGAGGGCTTCCGCGCGGCGCCGCTGCGTGAGCAGTAGCGCAGCTTGCCGGCAAAGCGCCTCGCCACCGGGCATGCGAGCGCCGAGCTCGCCGTAAAGCTGCAGGGCGCGCTCGGTCTCACCCTCCTGTTCCAGCGCCCGCGCCAGCAGCAGCGCGCTCCGGTCGTTCTCGGCCTGGGAGCCGGAAGCGGGCAGCTGCTCGAGCAGCTCGCGCGCCTTGGCATGGCGGCCCGATTCGAGCTGTGCCTGCGCCAGCTTGAGCTGAGTCGCGCGCTCGGGCAGCGGCGACTTGGCGGCGGCAGCGGCATATTCGCCGGCCGCCTCCGCCCACCGGCCCAGCTCGCCGAGCGCGTCGCCGAGCGCGATCCGGTTGGCCGCGGTGTCCGAAATCTCGAGCGCTTCGCGCGCCGCCTTGAGGTCGCGCTCCGGGTTGAGCGCCCGTGCCGCCGCCGCCTTCACCGCGCGCACTTCGCGCCGGCCGGAATATTGCGGCAGGATCTCGAACAAGGAGTAAGCGAGGCAGCCCGGGATCGACAGGAAGATGATGACCATCAGCCAGAGGCCGTTGCGGCCGGTGCGGACGCAATGAACGGCGCAGGCGATCTGGATCAGGATCGAAAGGCCGATGAGATGCATCGGCTCAGCCGGTCGCGGGTTGCGGCTCGCCGGCGCCCGCCGGGGTTTCGTCGTCCTCGCTTTTCGGCTGGCGCACCGTCTCGACCACGAAACCGCGCCGCCACAGCACCCAGAGCAGCAGCAAGCCCGGCAGCGCCACCGCCATTGTCATCAGCCAGAAGCCGGTCCAGCCCAGCCGTTCGGCCGCAATCCCGGCCGGCGCCGACAGCCACGTTCGTCCGACCGCCGCGAAGGATGAGAGCAAGGCGAACTGGGTGGCCGTGTAGGCTAGGTTCGAGAGGCCGGACAAATAGGTGACGAACACCGTCAGCCCCATCCCGCTCGTGACCTGCTCGGTGGCGACGGCGATGGTCAGCCAAAGGTTCGAGTGCCCCTGCATCGCCAGGATGGCGAACATGAGGTTGCTCACCATCATCAGCACCCCCGAGACGAACAGCGACCTGCCCATTCCAAGCCATGCCATGAACGGGGCGGCCAGCGCGACGCCGACGATCAGGCCCCAGAAGCCGACGCCCTTGTTGATGACCAGGAACTCGGTGTCGCTGAACCCGAGCTCCACGATCATCGGGTTAAGCATGATCTGACCCATCGCATCGCCAAGCTTGTAGATGAGCACGAACAGCAGGATGAGGATGGCGCCCCGCCGCCGGAAGAATTCGCGGAACGGCCCGATTATGGTCGTCTGCAGCCACTTTCCGGCGCCTTGCGGCGGCTCCTTGGCGAGGACTCTGTCGTGAAGGCCGCGCCCCGCCCACAGCGCCGCCAATATGCCCGGAATGATACACAGGCCGGTCAGGCCGTAAGCTCGTGCCCAGCCGAGCCCGAGCCCCTCCGGCGAGGCGAGGGCGATCGTGCCGACGCCGGCGGCAAATGCTCCGAGCCGGTAGCCGAACTGGTTGTTGGCCGTGCCGTGCGGCAGCTCCTCGTCCGGAAGTATTTCGATGCGGTAAGCGTCGATCACGATGTCCTGAGTCGCGCCCAGGAAGGACGTCACGATCGCCCAGAAAGCGAACGCTCCGAGGTGATGAGCGGGGTCGCTGGCGCCGAGCATCCATACCGAGCCGAACAGCAGGGCCTGGATGAAGAAGAGCCACGCGCGGCGCTGGCCGAACAGGCCCGTGAGCACAGGCAGCCTTACTCGGTCGATGAACGGCGCCCACAGGAACTTCAGCGTATAGGGAGTCGTAAGGCCGACGGCGAAGCCGATCGTGCTCTTCTGAATCCCGACCTTGGTGAGCCAGAAGGTCATCGTGCCCAGAAGCAAGGCCAGCGGAAAGCCGCTCGAAATACCGAGAAGCAAGGCCGCGATCGGCCGCGGGCGGAGGTACGGCGCCATGGTGGCGACGAAACCGGGGCGGCGTCCGCCCTCCCTGACTGAAGCGTCCGTCATCGGGTTCTTGTAGCGCCTCGCGTCAAGCCGGAAAGCCTCATTCGCGCTTGCCATGCGCGGCGCGCGGCCGCACTCTCCGGCGATGGACATGCCGACGCGGCAGCGGCCGACCGAGGGGCAGCTCAACCTCGCCCGGATCATCGCCGGCGGCGAGGCAACGCGTGGCGACGCCGTCACCACCCTCCCCGCTTCGGTCTACACCGATACCACCCGCTTCGCCGCCGAAAAGGCCAAGCTGTTCGACCGGCTGCCGCAGGTGATCGCCCCGTCCGCCTTGCTGCCCGAGGCCAACATGGCCGTCGCCCATGACGGCTTCGGAATTCCGCTGCTCCTGACCCGCGACCGGGACGGGCAGGCCCACGTCTTCTGGAACGTCTGCCGCCACCGCGGCACCCGCCTCGTCGAGAGCGGCGAGGTGCAGCGCGGCGCGCGCATCGTCTGCCCTTATCACGCCTGGACCTACACCGCCGGCGGCGCCCTCGCCGCAATGCCGCGGCCCGACAGCTTCCCTGGCCTCGACAAGTCGAAGCACCATCTTCGCGCCTTGCCGTCGCGCGAGGCCGGCGGACTGATCTGGTTCGCTCGCGACGAGGGGGCGGACTTCGCCGACGCCGATGCGCTGGCGCCCGAGTTCGACGCCTTCGGCCTCGCGGGCCACCACCTTTACCGCCGCCGCCTCCATGACGTGAGCGCTAACTGGAAGCTCATCATGGACGCCTTCCTGGAAAGCTACCACGTCCAGCGCCTCCACTCGGCGACGATCGCGCGCTTCTTCACCGACGGAATCACCGTCGCGGACACGATGGGGATCCATCAGCGCTCCGCGGTCGGTCGAACCGATTATCTCGCCCGCATCGACCATCATGACTGGCCCGCGCTGAGGGCCGTGATCACCTTCGCCTATCAGCTTTTCCCGGCGACGATCATCATCATGAGCCCCGATTACGTGAACCTGATGGTGCTGATGCCCCAGGACGTCGGCCGCACCCTGGTCGAGGACTTCATGCTGATCCCCGAGCCCCCCCGAACGGCCGAGGAAGTCGACCATTGGGAGCGCAGCTGGACCCTGCTCGACGAAGGCGTCTTCGCCGGCGAGGATTACCGCGCCGCCGCCCTCGGCCAGAACGGCCTCGCCTCGGGCTCGATCGACGAGATCACGCTCGGCACGCTGGAAACGGGCATCCGCAACTTCCACGACCAGGTGGAGCGAGCGCTGGCCTAGGCGACCTCGTACAGCGTCAGCTGCGGCGGCAGCTTCTTGAGGGGCTTGCCCTGCAAATGGGTCTCCAGGGCGTCGAGCGCGCCCTTCAGCACTTTTTCCGAATA
>DASZEO010000262.1:0-3233 GCA_035940755.1 Allosphingosinicella sp.
CTCCGAGCCCCCGCCGGCCCGTATGACGACGAAGCCTTCGCCGACTTCCGAAAGCGCATCGCCGCCCACGCCCCGTTGCCGGGCGCGCTCGACCACCCCTATTGGTCCGACGAATCCCCGCAATCGATGCACATCGACGAAATGGAAGCCATCTGGGCCGCGATCGACAAGGCGGACGACTGGGCCCCGCTCCACGCCAAGGTAGCGGCGGTGCGGCGGATGGGAGAAGCGATGCGTGCGGACTCGGCTTGAGGATCCTGGCGCCACCGCACCACGTCGCCCCCGCCAGCAATCAGGCGGAGGGCCTGCGGAACCAGTCGTTCACCGCGGGCGGCGCGAAGAGCAGGCCGGCAATGACCAGATAGATGGCGATCACCGGCAGGCTGTAATGCGGCTGGTCTAGGAGAAAGAGACCTTCGACGACCCCATAGCCCATCCAGCAGACGAACAGCAGCCGGGCCATCGGCCAGCCGAGCAGAAATCCGCCCGCGCAGCCGGCCGCGACGAGAGCGCCGGCCCAAGGGAGCCAGCTGCTGTCGTAGGAAGAGGTGGCGGCAGCGGCGAAGGCGTGCCCGCCCGGCGAGGCCGACCACAACGCGCCCAAAACCATGGCGGAACCCAGCACGAGGCAGCAGGCCAGCACGGTCACTATCAGGGGTCTGTCAGTCATCGATTTTGCTCCAATCCACAGCGCCCGGCCGGTCAGCCTTGCTGCTCGTCCTTGCGTTTCATGCAGTCCACGTGGGCAATGATCCCGTCGCGGGTGAGCGGGAAACCGTTCTCGGCGACGCATTCGTTGCTCAGCCATTCGGCGTCTTCGAGCCGCTCGGCCTTGACCTGCTGCAGCCAGGCATTGGCGGCGGCGAGCTCGGGATCCTCGCGACCCGATCCGCATCCGCCCAGCGAGATCGCGAGAAGGCATGCAGCGGTCCAGCGGCACAGGCGCCGACCCGCCACAGCCAATCTTCGGCGTTCGAGGGCTTCCACGGCGGCGGTTACCTCGACGGGCCGAATGGGCGGCGAAAGAGCAGCAGCAATCCCGCGATGAAGACGAGAACGAGGTTCACAAAGCCCGTACTCAGCGCCGAAAGCGGCACCGCCTCGAGCTTGAGCGTGGCGCCACTTTCGTCGGGAAGGAACAGGACGATGCTGAAGCTGCCGACGCACACCGTTGCGCCGGCGAGCATCGTGATGGCCACTTCGCGCGGCCAGTCCCCCGGCGTGACGAAGGCGCCGAGCACGAGGAAGGGCAACGCCACCGCGGTGAAGTAGGCGAGGATCCCGACATCGCCGAAAATGCCGGCCAGGAAGCCGATCAGCACCTGGACCCCGACCAGCAGGCCGGCGATCAGAAACATCGCAATGCTCGTCGCTCGTCGCATTCGCTCCCCCCGAAGCGCTCGCCCCGATTAAGCGGCGCGGTTTAAGAACCGGTTAGGCCGTCCGCCGGCTGAGCAAGGCATGCGCGGCAGAGCCGCCGCAAACGCTTGAAAATTCCCTCGCTCCCGCCATGAGGGGGCAATGGCCGAGACGCTGACTTCCATCGAGCCCGCCACGGGCCAGGTGCTTTGGACCGGCGAGCGCGGCGATCCCGATGCCGCGATCAAGGCCGCCCGGCACGGCTGGCCGGCCTGGGCGGCGCGTCCCTTTTCGGTGCGGGTCGAGACGCTTCGGCGGTTCGCCAACCTCGCGCGCGCCAAGCTCGACCCATTCGCCGACCTGATCGCGCGCGAGACCGGCAAGCCGTTGTGGGAGGCCAAGACCGAGGTCGAGGCGGTGATCAACAAGGTCGACATCTCGGTGTCGGCTTATGCCGAGCGCACCGCGCAGCGGCGGCTGGAAGGCGCGATGGGCGCACGGGTCGCGGTCCGCCACAAGCCGCACGGCGTGCTGGCGGTGCTCGGCCCCTACAATTTCCCCGCCCACCTGCCCAACGGCCATATCGTGCCCGCGCTGATCGCCGGCAACGCGGTCGTCTTCAAGCCGAGCGAGAAGACGCCGGCGGTCGGCGAATTCCTGACGGGGCTGTACCATGAGGCGGGGGTGCCGGAGGAGGTCGTAAGCTGCGTCCAGGGCGGGCCCGAAATCGGCAAGGCGCTGGCGGCGCATCCGGGCCATGACGGCCTCCTGTTCACCGGCTCGGCGCGCGCCGGCCTGGCGCTCCACCGCCAGTTCGCCGACGCGCCGCACAAGATCCTCGCGCTCGAAATGGGCGGCAACAACCCGCTGGTCGTCTGGGACGCGAAGGACCTCCACGCCGCCGCCGCCATCGCCGTCCAGTCGGCCTATCTGAGCGCCGGCCAGCGCTGCACCGCGGCGCGCCGCCTGATCGTGCGCGACGGCGAGCACCAGGAGCTGGTCGAGACGATCACCAAGCTGATCGACCGGCTGATCGTCGACCATCCGCACGCCGCGCCGGCGCCGTTCATGGGGCCCGTGATCGACAATGGCGCCGCCGACCAGCTCCAGGAATCCTTCCTCGAACTGATGGGCAAGGGCGGCCGCGCGATCCGCCGGCTCGACCGCAAGTCCGACGACCGCCCGTTCCTGACGCCGGCGCTGATCGACGTCACCGGCGTCGAGCGGCGCCCCGACGCCGAGCTGTTCGGGCCGGTGCTCCAGATCGTGCGCGTCCCCGACTTCGACAGCGCGCTCGCCGAGGCCAACGCGACCCGCTACGGCCTGTCGGCGTCGCTGATCGGCGGCGGCCCCGAGCTTTACGACCGCTTCTGGGCGGGGGTTCGCGCCGGCGTGATCAACTGGAACGGCCCTACCAACGGCGCGCCTTCGAAGGCGCCGTTCGGCGGCATCGGCCTGTCGGGCAACCACCGGCCGAGCGCTTATTATGCGGCCGATTATTGCGCCTATCCGGTCACCAGCTCGGAGGCCGACAGCGCCCGCGCGACGATCGGCATCGGCCTCGCCGACCCCACGATGGCGGCGAACATCGAAGGCTGAGGCTCGACGCGCAAAAAGAACCGAACGGGTAATTTCCGCTTGACAGCGTCACGCTGATACGGCACAATCTACCCAGGCTGAAGAATTGCGCCCGATTCGGCGCCGGCTCTCGGAAGAGCAGGGCCGATCGAAGCCGCCAAAGCTGACACCGCAAATTTTTTTTTGAACTGGGCCCCGGGTGCGCCTCGACGGCTGCCGCGAGGCGGCGCGTGGCGGCCCGGCGGGCGGCGGCGGGCGCGCGCGCAAGGCGCCGGGCTGCGGGACAGCATTTGGGA
>DASZEO010000263.1:0-2948 GCA_035940755.1 Allosphingosinicella sp.
ACCTGGCGGCGGGACTATGAGACGACCGGGGATGCGCGGCGAGGCAATACCTTCCTGATCCGGGTGGCGCTCAAGAACCTCGGCCGCTAAGCTGCCGTTCAGCAAATTCGGGCCAAGGTAGGGCCCTGCTTTTATTGGAGGAATGATGAAGCTCGGTAGGTTCTCGAGGGCGGCGGTCGTGCTGGCTGCATCCTTCCTGTCGGTGGTGGCGGCGGCTCAGACCGCTTCCCAGAACACCGGCCTCGACATTCCCAGCAACATCCAGTTCGTCGGCAACCAGCAGGCGGGCGTCCGCAAGGCGACCGCGATCGTCAACGGGGAGGTCATCACCGAGACCGACATCGACCAGCGCCTCGCGCTTCTGCTCGCGTCGAACCGGGTGACCCTACCGCCCGAGGAAGTGCAGCGGGTCCGCGCCCAGGTCCTACGCAACCTGATCGACGAGACGCTCCAGATCCAGGCGGCGGCGCAGGAGGAGATCACCGTCCAGGACGCCGAGATCAGCCAATATTTCGCGCGCGTCGCCCAGGGCTTCAACCAGACTCCCGAAGCCTTCGCCACCTTCCTTCACAGCATCGGCTCGTCCGAGCGCTCGATGAAGCGGCAGATCCGCGGCGAGATCGCCTGGCAGCGGCTGCAGCGGCGGCGAATCGAGCCGTTCGTCACCGTCGGCGAGGACGAGGTGCGGGCGATCATCGACCGCCTCAACGCCTCGCGCGGCACCGCCGAATACCGGGTCGCCGAGATCTTCATCTCCGCCACGCCGGAAACCGCGGCCGAAGCGCGCGCCAACGCGATGCGGATCATGCAGCAGATCCAGGGCGGCGCCTCCTTCGCCGCTTATGCGCGCCAGTTCTCGGAGGCCTCGACCGCCGCGCTCGGCGGCGAGCTCGGCTGGGTCCGCGCCGAGCAGCTCCCGCCGGAGCTGGCCGCCGCCGTCACCCAGATGCCGGTCGGCGCGATCAGCGAGCCGATCGCCGTCCCCGGCGGCTTTTCGATCGTCGCCGTCGGCGACAAGCGCCAGATCCTGGTCGCGGATCCGCGCGATTCGATCCTCAGCCTGATGCAATTGTCGATGACGATGCCGGCGGGCACGACCCAGAGCCAGGCGCAGGCCCGGGCGCGCCAGCTCGCCGAGGCGACTCAGGCGATGGGCGGGTGCGGGCGCGCGCGCGACGTCGCCACCAATATCGGCGCCGAGCTGATCTCCAACGACCAGGTGCGGGTGCGCGACCTCCCGCCGCAGCTCCAGGCAATGCTGCTCGACCTCAACGTCGGCCAGGTGACTCAGCCGTTCGGCTCGTCGGAGCGGATCAGCGTCCTGGTGCTGTGCGGCCGCGACGATCCGCAGCAGGCGACCGGGCCGAGCTTCGATCAGGTCTATGCGCAGCTGAACGACGATCGGGTGAACCGCCGCGCCCAGCGCTTCCTGCGCGATCTGCGGCGCGACGCGGTGGTCGACTATCGCTGAGCCAAGGCCGCTCGCCGTCTCGCTCGGGGATCCGGCGGGAATCGGGCCGGAGGTCATCGCCAAGAGCTGGGAGCGGCGCCGCGAGGCGGCGCTTCCGCCCTTTTTCGCGGTCGGCGACGCCGACGCCGTGGCGGCCGTCTGGGACGGGCCGATCGCCGTCATCGACGATCCGGGCGAGGCGAACGCCCTGTTCGACGGCGCGCTGCCGCTGATCCGGATCGCGGACGCGACTTCGCCGCCGGGGGGCATCGGACTGATCGGCGCGCGCAACGCGCTCGACGCGCTCGAAATGGCGGTCGGGCTGACCCGGTCGGGCGCCGCGTCCGGGCTGGTGACCGGGCCGGTCTCCAAGGCCCGGCTCTACGCGGTCGGCTTCAGCCATCCGGGGCAGACGGAATTCGTCGCCGAGCGCTGCGGGGTGGCGGGCGACCTCATCGCGATGATGCTCGCGGGGCCGACGCTTCGGGTCGTGCCGGTGACCACCCACGTGCCGCTGCGCCAGGTGCCGGACATGCTCAGCGTCGACCTCATCGTCGCCAAGGCGCGCGCCGCCATTCGCGGCCTCCAGCGCCAGTTCGGGATCGAGCGGCCGCGCCTGGCCGTCGCGGGCCTCAACCCGCATGCCGGCGAGGACGGCGCCCTCGGCCGCGAGGAGATCGAGGTCGTCATTCCCGCGATCGAGCGGCTTCGCGCCGACGGCCACGACGTCAGCGGCCCGCACTCGGCGGACATCATGTTCGAGCCGCGCCGCCGCAGCCGCTACGACGCCGCCCTTTGCATGTATCACGACCAGGCGCTGATCCCGCTCAAGACGCTGCATTTCGACGAAGGGATCAACGTGACGCTCGGCCTTCCGATCGTGCGCACCTCGCCGGACCACGGCACCGCCTTCGACATTGCCGGGCGCGGCCTCGCCGATCCCGGCGCGATGATCGCGGCGATCCGCACCGCCGGAGAATGCGCGCGCCGCCTCGCCGCGGGCTAGATGCAGCTGCCGCCACTCCGTCAGGTGATTGCCCGCCACGGCCTCAGCGCCTCGAAAGCGCTGGGGCAGAACTTCATCCTCGACGAGCAGCTGCTCGACCGCATCGCCCGCGTTCCCGGGTCTCTCGACGGCGAGCGGGTCTATGAGGTCGGCCCCGGACCCGGCGGCCTCACCCGCGCGCTGCTTCGCGCCGGCGCCGAGGTCGTGGCGGTCGAGCGCGACCGCCGCTGTCTTGAGCCGCTGGAGGAGATCAGGCAGGCCGCGGGCGGGCGGCTGCGGGTCATCGAAGGCGACGCGCTGGCGATCGACGAAGCCGCCGAGATCGGCCCGGCGCACATCGTGGCCAACCTCCCCTACAATGTCGGCACGGCGCTGCTCGTCCGCTGGCTCGGCGGCGACAGCTGGCCGCCCTGGTGGAAGAGCCTGACGCTGATGTTCCAGCAGGAGGTGGCGGAGCGGATCGTCGCCCGGCCGGGCACCGGCGCCTACGGC
>DASZEO010000264.1:0-2611 GCA_035940755.1 Allosphingosinicella sp.
GACCCAGACGATCATCAGCCTGCTGCGCGAAGGGCTGCCGGCCGACGAGGAAGGCAAGCTCGCCCGCACCATCGCGGAGCCCAGTTCGATGTTCCGGGCCGCCCAGCTGGTCGGCGAAGCGGTGCAGCTCGCCAACCAGACGGTCGGCAAGGCCCTGGCTTCGATCAACATCCGCGGCAGCTCCTCGATGCTGCTGGGCGGGCGGATCGGCAAGGCGCCGCCGGCTTTGTACCTGATCTACTCGGCCGGCAATTTCATCGAGTGCAAGCCGGACGTCCCCTTCTTCCAGATCGGCGAGACCAAGTACGGGCGGCCGATCCTGGACCGGACGATCGTCCCGAAGACCTCGCTGGGCGAGGCGATGAAGATCGCCTTCCTGTCGTTCGACGCCTCGATCCGATCGAACCTGGCGGTTGGGCGCCCGCTTGACCTGGTAGTGATGCCGACTGCCGGAGGGCGCACCCTGATGCGCCGGGTCGAGCAGGACGACGCCTATTTCAACGACCTGTCGGTGCGCTGGGGCGATCTGCTGAGCCACGCCGCCGCCGCCATCCCCGACCCGCCCTTCATGGCCGAGCTCGACGAGGCGGCGCGGCAATGACGGTTGAGCGCGAGTTCGCCGAGCTTCGCGAATTCGGCCTTGCACTACCCGAGGCGAGCGAGGATTTCCCGTGGGGCCACACCGCGCTCAAGGTGCGCGGCAAGACCTTCTGCTGGCTCGACAAGGCGGAGGGCAGGCTCAGCCTGACGGTCAAGCTCCCGGTCAGCCGCGACTTCGCGCTGGTCTTCGACTTCGCCGAGCCGGCGGGCTACGGCCTCGGCCGCTCGGGCTGGATCAGCTGCCGCTTCGAGCCGGGCGAGTGCCCCGACCTCGACCTCCTCAGGCGCTGGATCGCCGAGAGCTACCGCGCCGTCGCTCCCAAGAAGCTGGCGGCTCAGGTGCCGCCCGACTGAGCGCCTAAATCACCAGAAAATCGTTCGCCGTGAGGGTGGCGGGTTTGTTGTCGAGCGTGGCGAACTGAATCGCCGCGGCGGCGGTTCCGGATCCGTCGCGGTCGAAGAACAAGGCGCCGGTCCCCGGATCGTAGATGATCCGGTCGTCCGGAGCCGTGGCTGCGGTGCCGATGACGATGGCGCCCGAAGGGACGGCGCCGACCGCCAAGCCACGGAAGACGGCGTCGTCGAGGACGATCTTGTCGGAGCCGCGCGTGAAGTCGACGATATGATCGATGTTGGTCGACAGCAGCGCAGTGTCGAACACGAATCGATCCGAGCCGCCGTCGCCCTGCAGAGTGTCGAAGCCTATGCCGCCATGAAGCTCATCGCCGCCGCTTCCGCCACGCAGGGTGTCGGCGCCCGCGGCGCCGGACAGAATGTTGGCGGCCCCATTGCCGACAATGAGGTTGGCCAACTCGTTGCCCGTTCCGTTGACCGCCGAAGCTCCCGACAGGGTTAGGTTCTCGACGAAGGCTCCGAGCGTGAAGCTGACCGAGCTGCTGACGCCGTCAGTGCCGCCTGCGGAGCGCGCTTCAATCGCCTTGTCGCCGGCATCGTCCACGAAATAGAGATCGTTGCCGTCGCCTCCGGCCATCGCGTCGGCGCCCGCGCCGCCGTTGAGCGAATTGGCCGCCGCGTTGCCGGTGAGGGTGTTGGCGAGGCCGTTGCCGGTGCCGTTTATCGCCAGGCTCCCGGTGAGGACGAGCTTTTCCAGATTGGCGCCGAGGGTGAAGCTGACCGAGCTGTTGACGACGTCGGTCCCACCGGTCGCGCTCGCTTCGGTGACGACGTCGCCGCCATTGTCAACGAAGTAGGAGTCGTTGCCATCGCCGCCCGTCATCGTGTCGGCGCCCGCGGCACCGTCCAGCACGTCGTTGCCGCCGAGGCCGGAGAGGTTGTTGACGGCAGCATTCCCGGTGATGGCGTTGCCGATGGCGTTACCGGTGCCGTTCACGGCGGCCGTGCCCGTGAGCACGAGATTTTCCAGGTTGGTGCCGAGCGTGAACGTGACTGCGCTGCGCACCGTGTCGATTCCGCCGCCGGCGGCCGTTTCGACAGCCTTGTCGCCGACATTGTCCACGACATAGACGTCGGCGCCCGATCCGCCGGTCATTATGTCGGCGCCGGCCGCGCCGTCGAGAAGATTCGCCGCTGCATTTCCGGTGAGGCCGTTGGCGAGAGCATTGCCCTTGCCGTTTATTGCGGCCGCACCGGTCAGAACCAGGTTTTCGACGTTGGCACCCAGCGTGTAGCTGATCGCACTGCGAACGGTGTCGATGCCGCCGGTGGCGCTCGCCTCGACGACTTTGTCTCCGGCGCTGCCGACATAATAGGTGTCGTTGCCGTCGCCGCCCGTCATCGTGTCGGATCCGGCACGCCCGTCGAGGACGTCGTTCCCCGCCAGCCCATTCAGGCGGTCGGCCACGGCCGTGCCCTTGAGATTGTCCGGGCCGGTCGTTCCGTCGAGGACGGCACCGGGCATGACCGGCGTGAAAATCCTCGATTTGACGCTAAAGCCGCTGCCATCGCCAGCCGGGTTTCGATCCGTCCAGCTGATCAGGAAGGCGCCCGATTCCAGCGCTTGCGCGTGCGGCTCCACCTGCTCGCCGGCGGT
>DASZEO010000265.1:0-3377 GCA_035940755.1 Allosphingosinicella sp.
GGCGCGGCGCTGATGACGGGTCGGGCCTCCGACGATCCCCACCGCTCCTATCCTGGCGACCGGCCATCGACCACGATCCTGCTCGACCGGCTCGATCCCCGCGCGCTCGGCGCCTTATTGGCTTTTTACGAGCATCGCGTGTTCGCGAATGCCGCTTTGCTCGGCATCAATCCCTTCGACCAGTTCGGCGTGGAACTCGGCAAGGAAATGGCCAAAGCCCTGGACGGGGACGGCGCGCCCGAATTCGACGCCTCGACCGAGGCGTTGCTGGCCCGGGCCTTTCCGGACGCGTAACTTTCCGGCGCGGCAGGCCGAAAGGCTGGAAGAAGGAGCGGGCGATATGGCTAAGAGCTACGATTATGACCTGTTCGTGATCGGCGCCGGGTCGGGCGGCGTTCGCGCCGCCCGAGTCTCGGCCGCCCACGGGGCGAGGGTGGCGGTGGCGGAGGAGTTCCGGGTCGGCGGCACCTGCGTCATCCGCGGCTGCGTGCCCAAGAAGCTGCTCGTCTACGGCGCGCATTTCGCCGAGGATTTGCAGGACGCTCGGCGCTTCGGCTGGGCGGTCGGCGACAACCGGTTCGACTGGCCGACGCTCCGCGACAACGTGCTCGGCGAGGTCGAGCGGCTGGAAGGAATCTACAACGACATCCTCGAGCGCCACGAAGTGGAGGTGTTCGCGCAGCGGGCCAAGGTCACCGGCGCCAACGAAGTGACGCTCGCCGACGGCACCACCGTTACCGCCGGAACCATCCTGATCGCCACCGGGGCTCACCCGGTCGTGCCGGACGTGCCTGGGGCCGAGCACGGCATCACCTCGAACGAAGTGTTCCATCTGGAGCAGATGCCGCGGCGGGTGGTGATCGCCGGCGGCGGCTATATCGCCAATGAGTTCGCCGGCATCTTCCACCAGTTCAGCTGCCATGTGACGCTGGTGAACCGCGGCGACCGGATCCTTCGCCATTATGACGAGCAGATCCGGGACCGCCTGCTCACCATCTCGCTGATGAAAGGGATCGACTTCAAGTTCAACGCGCCGTTCGAGAAGATCGAGAAGGGCGAGGAGGGCGGCCGGCTGCGCATCCATCTCACCGGCGAGGATCCGTTCGAGGCGGACCTGCTGCTGTGGGCGGTGGGCCGATCGCCCAACACCGCCTGGCTAGGCCTCGAGGAGGTCGGAGTGGAACTGGGCAAAAACGGCGCTGTGCTTGTCGACGAAGACAATCAATCCTCGGTCGCGAGCATCTATGCGATCGGCGACGTCACCGACCGGGTCCAGCTCACGCCGGTCGCCATCCGCGAGGGTCACGCCTTCGCCGAGACCGTGTTCGGCGGCAACCCGACGAGGGTTGATTACGAGAACATCCCGTCGGCGGTGTTCAGCCACCCGCCGATCGCCGGCGTCGGCATGACGGAGGGGCAGGCGCGCGACAAGGTCGGCGCCTACAAGACCTACGTCTCCGACTTCCGGCCGATGAAGAACGTTCTTGCCGGGCGCAACGAGCGCGCGCTCTACAAGATCATCGTCGATCAGGAGACCGAGCAGGTGCTCGGCATCCACATGATCGGCCCCGACGCCCCGGAAATCCTCCAGGCGGCGGCGATCGCCGTCAAGGCCGGCCTTACCAAGGCCCAGTTCGACGAGACGATCGCCCTCCACCCGACCATGTCGGAAGAGCTGGTGCTGATGCGCTGAGGCGGCGTCAGTGCCTCGGCTGCGCGAACAGGCCGACAAGTTCGCCCTGAGCCAAAACGTGGCCGCTCATCGCCGCGAGCAGCGCCTCGCGGTCGGCACCGCCGGGGAGGACGAGGGGGGCGTCGAGCGCGAACAGCTGGAAGTGGTAATGGTGGGGTTGCGAGCCGTGGGGCCGGGGGCCGAAATAGCCGATGCCGCCGCGCGTGTTGCGGCCCTGGCGTATCGCCACCGGCTGGCTGAGTTCCACCGCCGGCGGGACGCCTTCTGGCAGCGCGCCGGCCGCCGGATCGATGTTCCAGGCGAGCCAATGGACGTATGGCCGCGCCGAGGTTGCGTCCGGGTCCTCCATCATGATCGCCAGGCTGCGCGTGCGCTCCGGCAGGCCCGACCAGGCGAGCGGCGGCGAAAGCCCCTCGCCATAGGCGCTGTGCCTGAGCGGAACCCCAGACCCCGCGGCGAAGGCGGGCGAGGTGACGGCGAACGTCGCGGCGGCATGGGTTTCCGGGCGAGCGGAGGCGAGAGCGTGGCGGCTGGTCCGGGCCGACCCCTCCCCGGAGCAGGCCAGCGCCAGCAGGGATAAAGCGAGCACAGCGAGTCGCGTGACGGCCTCCATCTGTCGCCCGGCATACTCCTCCTCGCCGGCGGGGAAAATCCTCGCAGGCGCGGCTGCGGTCCTCTCGTCGAGGCGCTAAAAGAAGAGCCCCGCCGTCAGGGGACGGCGGGGCTGCCCGTTAGCGAATCTGCCGGTGGAGCTCAGCTCAGAGTGACGGTGGTGATCTCGCACAGGTTGATGCCGCGCCAGTCGCCGGTGTCGCCGTCCTCGTAGGTGACGCGGATGTCCCACATGCACTCGTCTTCGGAATTGTCGAAGCTGATGTCGGCCTGCTCGTCGGCGCCGAGGACGTCTACGCCCAGGATGTCCGGGCCCCAGCTGTTCTGGGTGGTCGGCGAGACGTTCAGGGTCATGATCGCCTGGCCGGTATGGTTGACGATCGTGAAGTCCTGCTGCGCCGCGAAGGCCGCGGTGGCCATGGCCGCAAAGCTGAGCGCAGCCGCAATGGCGAACTTTCTCATATCATTATCCCCCCTTTCGTGGAGCCGGCATTCATAGAGGTTCGTTGCGGCGGCGCAATCGGATTCGCCCCGGCGGCTTGCCCTCGGCAAGCGGACGTGGTTTGTTCGGTCTTCCACGGCCGGGAGACGCCGATGTTCCGATCCTTGTCGCGCTTCGAGCCGCAGTTCCTGGGGGTCCTCAGGATCATTGCCGGGCTGCTCTTCCTCTCCCACGGGCTGGTCAAGCTGATCGGCTTTCCAGCCGGCGCTCAGCCCGGACCGCAGCCGCTCGCCAGCCTGCTCGGTGTCGCCGGCGTCCTGGAGCTCGTGCTCGGGGGCCTCATCACGGTCGGACTTTTCACCCGCCCCGCCGCCTTCCTCGCCGCGGGCGAGATGGCCGTCGCCTACTGGATGTTCCATGGGACGCGCAGCTTCTTCCCGGTCGTGAACCAGGGCGAAGCCGCGATCCTTTACTGCTTCCTGTTCCTGTACCTGACCGCCCGCGGCCCCGGCGCATTCAGCGTCGAAGGCGCACGAACCTTCCGCCGCCGCTGAGCTGCGAGCCCGGCAAGGCCGGCAAGGTGCTTGCGCGCTGCAACATGCTCTGGATCGGCGAGCCGCTCGGGCCCGT
>DASZEO010000266.1:0-3151 GCA_035940755.1 Allosphingosinicella sp.
TTGGCAGAGCTGGACAAGCGGAGGGAGTTTGCGAGGCGGGCCGGCGGCGAGCGCTGGAGGATCGTGCTGCTTCTCCTGTTCGGCCTCGCCGTTGCCGCCGCCGCCGCGGCCGACGAAGCCCCGCTGCCGGCGAACGTCGGCGGCCGAGTCGTCGCCGAACCCGACGGGGCGATGAGCTTCGGCTGGCCGGGCGTCTATTTCGAGGGCCGGTTCCGCGGCACGGGCGTGCGGGTGCGCTTCGAGGCGCCGGCCGAGCATATGCGCCTGCTGGTCGACGGCGAGGAGCGCACGCGCTTCAGCCGCCCCGGCCGGGTCGACCTCGTGCTCGACGGTCTCCCCGTGGGCGAGCATGTCGTCCGCCTCGAGAAGCTCACCGAGAGCCAGACCGGCGGCGGGCGCTTCCTCGGCTTCTTCGCCACCGACGGCGGCGAGAGCCTGCCGCCGCCGCGCCGGTCGCGGCAGATCGAGTTCATCGGCGACTCCTTCAGCGTCGGCTACGGCAATTTGTCGACGCGGCGCGAATGCACGCCGCGCGAGGTTCACGACCTCACCGACACCCAGCAGGCCTTCCCCGCTTTGGTGGCGCGCCATTTCGACGCCGACTATCGGGTGAACGCCTATTCCGGCTTCGGCATCGTGCGAAATTATAGCGGCCGCGAACGGGGCCTCAGCCTTCCCGTGATCTACCCGCGACTTCGGCCGGACGACGCGGTGCATCTCGAGCGCCCCGATCCGGCGTGGCGCCCGCGGCTGATCGTCATCACTCTCGGCACGAACGATTTCTCCACGCCGCTTCAGCCCGGCGAGCCGTGGCGCGACCAGCAGGCGCTGCGGGCCGACTATCGCAGCACCTATGCGGCTTTCGTCCGGCGGCTGGCCGAGCGCCACCCGCAGGCGCGCTTCCTCCTCATGGGCGCCGATCCTTTCTTCGGCGAGGTCGACCAGGTCGCGGCGGCGCTCCACCCCGCGCTGCCGGGGCGAGTGGCGACGCTCAGCTTCGGCGGCATGGAGCTCACCGGCTGCGACTGGCACCCTTCCCTCGCCGACAACCGCCGCCTCGCCGACCGGATCGTCGCCGCCGTCGGCGGCTTTTGAGGAGAAGAACGTGGCGAGGCTGTTGAAGCTGGGTTCCGCGATGCTCGCCGGCTGCTTCCTCGTCGCTGCGGCGCTGGCGCCGGTGGAGCGGGCCGATCAGGCGCTCGGGCGCGGCGCCTATCTGGAGGCGGTGGACATCCTGCGCGCCGCCGCTTTTCCCGCCAGCGGCGCGCCGGACGCCGACGCTCGCGCGGCCTGGCTTCAGACGCATCCGTTCATCGGCGGGACGTTCGATCCCGCGGCGCTGGGCGAGCCTTATACCGGCCCGATCAGTCCCGAGGTCAGCGACCGGTTCAGCCGCGCCGAAGTCCGCGACGCGATTCGCGAGATCGTCGCCCGCGCGGCGCGGACCAACATCGTCATCATCAACGAAGCGCACACGATGCCGCGCGACCGCGCCTTCGCGCTCGAGGTCGCGCGAGCGCTTCGGCCGCTCGGCTACAACATCCTCGCCGCCGAGACCTTCGCCAACCATCCCGGACGCGACGGCACACCGCTCGACGAGCGACTGGCGAGGGACGGCTATGCGCGCCTCGATACCGGCTATTTCACGCTCGACCCGGTGTTCGGCGATTTCGTGCGGCAGGCGCTGGCCATGGGCTATCGCCCGGTCGCCTACGAAAGCACGAATCACCGGCCGGACCTTCCCATGCACGAGCAGATCGCGGCGCGCGAGCAGGAGCAGGCGGAGAATCTCGTCGAGCGAAT
Organism: Allosphingosinicella sp.; assembly: GCA_035940755.1. Taxonomy (GTDB): domain Bacteria; phylum Pseudomonadota; class Alphaproteobacteria; order Sphingomonadales; family Sphingomonadaceae; genus Allosphingosinicella. The sequence continues at coordinate 1,804 of DASZEO010000266.1, forward strand.
CTTCCGCGGCAACGCGCACGCAAAGGTGCTGATCCACGTCGGCTACCACCATGTGCTCGAAGCCCCGTTCGACGGCGGCGACGGCCGGGCGGAGGAGTGGATGGCGGCGCGCCTCAAGCGGCTGACTGGGATCGACCCGCTGACCATCGAGCAGACCTTGTTCAACGAGACGGTGCCGACGATGGTGGCGCACCGCAACCTGCTGGCGCCTCGGATGGGACGGCGGCCGGTGGTGCTCTATCTCGACGGCCGGCCGCTGGTCGAAGCCTTTCCGCCCGGGTCGGTCGACCTCCAGGTGATCCACCCGCCGCTTCGCCTCGTGCGCGGCCGTCCCGACTGGCTGTGGCGGATCGGCCGCCGCCCGGTGCGGGTCCCGCGCGCGCTCTTGCCCGGCGCCGGCCGGCGGCTGATCCAGGCGTTCCGCGCGAGCGAAGCGGCCGACGCCGTCCCGCTCGACCAGATCGTCGTCGAGGCGGGGCGCCCGCCGCCGCCCGTGCTCGTTCCCCGCCGCACCCGCATCCGCTGGGCCTATCAGGACCCGCTGCCGACGGGCTAAGGAGGTGAATGATCGATTTTACCGCTCAAACTGAGCGGTTTTCCTTGTTTCCGCCGATGTGAGCCGAAGCCTAGCCTTTGCCGCAAAACAGAACCCGAGGAGAGGGAAAATATGGACGCGACGACAACCGGCAGCCCGCTGAGCGACCCCGGCAAGGAGCCGCGCGCGCTGCGCGCGCTCCTCGGCCGGACCAACCGCGACTGGTGGCCCAACCAGATCTCTCTCGAAATCCTCCACCAGAACGGCGCCGGCTCCCCCAATCCGATGGGTGACGATTTCGATTATGCCCGCGAATTCCACTCGCTCGACTACCAGGCCCTGAAGCGCGACCTGACCGCGCTGATGACCGACAGCCAGCCTTGGTGGCCGGCCGATTACGGCCATTACGGACCCTTCTTCATCCGCATGGCGTGGCACAGCGCCGGCACCTACCGCACCGGCGACGGCCGCGGCGGCGGCTCGTCGGGCGGGCAGCGCTTCGCTCCGCTCAACTCCTGGCCCGACAACGCAAATCTCGACAAGGCGCGCCGCCTGTTGTGGCCGATCAAGCAGAAATACGGCCGCAAGCTTTCCTGGGCGGATCTCATGATCCTGGCCGGCAACGTCGCCATCGAATCGATGGGGGGCCCGGTGTTCGGCTTCGGCGGCGGGCGGGTCGACGTGTGGGAGCCGCAGAAGGACATTTACTGGGGCACCGAGGAGGAATGGCTCGGCGACAAGCGATACAGCGAGGGCCGGGCGCTCGAGAATCCGCTGGCGGCGGTCCAGATGGGCCTCATCTACGTGAATCCT
>DASZEO010000267.1:0-3116 GCA_035940755.1 Allosphingosinicella sp.
CGCAGCAGGTCCTGGAACAGCGGGAGATGGTGCGGCGTCGAGATGATCAGGATGTCCCTGATCCCCGCCAGCATCAGCGCCGACAGCGGATAGTAGACCATCGGCTTGTCGAACACCGGCAGGAGCTGCTTCGACACCGCCATGGTGGCCGGGAAAAGCCGGGTGCCGCTCCCTCCGGCAAGAACAATTCCCTTCATTGACAACCACTTTCCATTGCAAAAAGGCGCTCGTCGCCGTTACGAGGCGTTCTCAGCCGGAATGGCGGACGCCCCGCCCGATACCGCGCCGCCGGCGGGTGCCGCTTCGAGCGCGGCAAGCAGCTCACGGGTCTTTTCCACGGCCACCGGCCAGCCGTAAAGCCTTCGGATCACCTCGCGATTGCCGTGCGTCGCTGCTTCATCGAGCCAGCCGGCCTGCTCCTGCGCATGGCCGGCAAAATCTTCAAGCGTGAAAATCGTCGCGCCCTCGACCCGGAAATGGTCATAGATCGGGTTGGAGGGGTCCAGATAGACGCGGGCGCCAATCGCCAGCGCATAGACGATATTGCCCATGGCCTGCTGGCGTTTGTGCCCCATGATTACATAGCAGCAGCGGTTGGTGATCGCTTCATAATCGCGCAGCGGCAGGAAGTGCTCGAGCAGGTGGAGCCGGTGCGTCGGCAGCGGCGGCAGAGCGGCTTTCAGCGCCTCGCGATAGCCCGCCGTGCCGTAGGACAGGGGAATGTAGACGTCGAATGGCTGAGCGACCGCCTCGAGCAGATCGAGGCATTCGAGGTGGTTGCCTTCCGGAGTGGCGCTGTTGCCGATCAGGACGGCGGGCTCCCTGCCCCGTTCCGGCACCGGCGGCAGCTGCTCGTCGCCGAAGCTGTAATAGTTCCACTCGAAGTTCCTGAAGCGCAGGTCCGGAAGGCGCTCGCGCAGCAGCTCCGCTTCGGCTGGAAGCACGAAGATCATGCCGAAGCACCGCCTGATCAAAGCCGGGACCGAAGCCGTACGCGCCACGTCGAGCGGCAGCAGCCGCACCGCCGCCCGGATCAGCGCCTGCGGCAGGTGCTCGATCGACCAGCCGAATATTCCGCGCGCCAGCCGCCGCGACAGGCGCGAACGCGGCGCCGGCCAGATCTGCTTCGTTTTCGGCCCGAGGAGGCGGCTGCCGAACAGGAAGGGATAGAAGTCGCCGCCCCAGGCGATCCAGATGAAGCGGGGGCCGTGCATTCCCATCACGACGCGGCTGGCCCGGCCGTTCATCAGGTGGATGAACACCACCCGATCCCGAAGGTCGCGCCGCCAAAGCCCTTCGGGGCGCTCGAACTCGACCGAAGCTCCCTCCGGATGCCGGCCCTCGGCCGGATCGGCCAGCACGATCCAGCGGTGGCGGCCCGGCGCCGCCTGCTCGAAGAGGCGCATCGCGGTCGCGACGAACTTCTGGTCCTGGACGAGATGGATATACTCGGTCGGCTCTAGGCGCTGGGACATCGGTCGATCAGGAGCCCGGCGAAGCGCCGATCCGGTAGACGCCGAGCCACGAGGATTTGATACCGATGCGCCCCCCGCTGAGCCGCCACGCGGCGTCGAACAGGCCGTTGAGGGCACTTGTCAGCCGGTGCCGCAGACCGCGCTTCACGTAGAAGGAGCGCCAGGTGCGGGTTCGCAGGGGGTCGGCGAAGAAGTAGATGTCCTCGAGCTCCAGGATCGTGCTCCCCCCGAAGGAGAGGGGCGAGGCGAGCTGGCCGAAGGCGTGGCGGATGCTCTGCGGATAATAAGGCCGAAGGTGCGAGAAATCGTGCCAGAACCGCTCCCCGTGAAGCGGCGTGATGATGATGAGCCGGCCTCCCGGCGCCAGGCAGCAGAGCTTCGGAATGAGCCCCACCAGCTCCTCCGGGGTCAGATGCTCGACGAGGTGGGACAGCAGGATGACGTCGAAGCGTGCCTGGTCCTGCTCGAAGAAGCCGTCCGGAAGCCATGCCGGGAAGCCGGCCGCCTTCGCTTCCTCGACATAATCCGGGTTGGCATCCACTCCGGCGACCTCACAGCCGAGGCTGCTCAGCGCCTTGAGGTAGCGGCCGCGCCCGCAGCCGAAGTCAAGCACGCGCAGCGGCCCCGGCGCGCTCTCGACATAGGCGCGGAACAGCCGGTCGACGCGGCTATATTCGAGCGTCTGGTAATGGGCGGGCGTCATCGGATCAGGAATTCCAGCGCGTCCACGTCGAACACCGGTATGCCGTGGCGCTCGGCCACCGCCTGCCGCTCGGGAAAGTGATTGTCGATGAAGATCGACCGGCGCCCGACGAATTCGGACTTGGGCCGGCCGTCGGTGATGTGGACGATGTCGTCGAACATACGCAGCGGTAGGCAGGCGGCATCGAGCGTCGTGGCGCAGTCGAGTTCGTGGCGAGTGATCAGGACGATGCGCTTCGCTTCCCGCCGCATCTGGTAGAGGAAGGCGACGACCTGCGGCGTCGGGTGGCCGTCGATGATGAGCGTGTCGTCGAGGTCGACCCAGACGGTGTCGAAGTCGAATTCGAGCCGCGCCACGGTGGCAACGTGGCGGTCGATCAGCCGCACCTGCTCGATCGGGAGAAGCGCCAGGTCGCGGCCCAGATAGTCCTGCACCGCGAGCAGCGGCAGGTTGATCCCCCTCGCGCGTTGCCCGACCGTGGCTCCGCCGACGCGGCAGGCGGCTTCCAGCAGCTTCCAGCGCCCGTCGCGGCTGCGCTTCACCTGGAAGAACCACGGGCCGCGCAGAGTGAGGCCGTCATTGAGCGCCTCGGCTATGCTGCGAATTTCCTCCTCGGGCTCGATCAGCCGGCTGCGCATCGAAATCCCCGCCCGGATGCGTTCGCGGGTGCGCGGGCCTACGAGCAGAAGCCTTCGATGGCGATCGGTGAAGCAGTCGACCGTCAGCTCGTCGCCGGGGAGATATTCGACCAGAAGCGGCTCATCCACTCCTCCCATTGCAGCCTCGGCCTGCTCGCGAGTGGAGGCGGTGATGACGCCCGCTCCGCCCTGCCCGCGGTCGGGCTTGATGACGACCGGCCACTGATCCACCGCATCCAGGTCATCGTAAACGGCCGGCATCCAGGCCGCCCCGCTGAACTGGCGATAGGTGCGGCTCTT
>DASZEO010000268.1:0-1628 GCA_035940755.1 Allosphingosinicella sp.
TAGGGATAATCGTGCATCCACATCACCAGCCCGCCGAACAGGCACAGCGCGGAAGTGGCGCCGACCAGCGGCCAGACGCTCGGCGGCAGGATGTGGTACTGGTGGTTCTTCACTCCGGCCATGCTCGTTCCTCTGTCGTGCCGGCGCGCCGGCATCTCGCTGGTTGTCGCTGCGGCCTCTAGCCGCCGGTTCCCGCCCGGTCCACGGGGTAGAAGGTGTAGGAAAGGGTGATCTCGCTAATGTCGCGCGCGTCGGGATCGTCGAGAATCGCGGGGTCGACGAAGAACACGACCGGCATCCGCACTTCCTCGCCCGGCTGGAGCCGCTGCTCGGTGAAGCAGAAGCACTGGATCTTGGTGAAATACTGCCCCGCCTGCGACGGCGTGACGTTGAACGTCGCGGTTCCGGTCACCGGCCGGTCGGACAGGTTGCGGGCGGTATAAAGCGCGATGTTGCGCGCCCCGATCGCGATGCGCCGGTGGGTGTCGACCGGCTCGAACCGCCACGGCAGCGACGAGGCGGTATTAGCGTCGAAGCGGACGCTGATCATCCTCCCCACCGGCCCGGGCACCGCGTTCTCGGCGGCGCGCTGGGTCGTTCCGCCGAAGCCGGTCGCCTGGCAGAACATCCGGTAGAGCGGCACGCTGGCGAAGGCGAGGCCTACCATCGCGGCGACCAGGAGCGCGGTCAGCGCCGCGACTCGCCCGTTGCGCCGCGCCAGCGTGCTCATCCCTGCCCTCCGACCCGGGCGATCGTGATCAGGTAGAGCAGCACGGCGAAGGCGCCGAGCGCCAGGCCCATCACCAGCGAGCGCGCCCGCTGGCGCCGCCGCACCTCCTCGGTATGCGGATCGGGCAGCCTCATCCGAGCAGCGCCTTGTCCGCGACCAGCGCGCCGAAGATCGCGAACAGGTAGAGGATCGAGAAAGCGAACAGCCGCTTCTCCGGCTTCATCGCCGCCGGCTCCGTCGCCCGGCTGAGCGCGACGTGGAGCGACAGCAGCAGGAAAGCGCCGCTCAGGACCGCCGCGGCGACACCATAGATGGGTCCGGTGAGCCCGAGCGGCCACGGCGCCACCGCGGCGGCGGCCATCGGCACCGCGTAAAGCAGGATCTGAAGCCGCGTCGCCCTCGCCCCCGCCACGACCGGCAGCATCGGCACTCCGGCCGCGGCATAGTCGGACCGGACGAACAGCGACAGCGCCCAGAAATGCGGCGGCGTCCACAGGAAGATGAGCGCGAACAGCAGCAGCGGCAGCGTGTCCGCGCTGCCCGTCGCCGCCGCCCAGCCGATCAGCGGCGGAAAGGCGCCCGCGGCCCCGCCGATGACGATGTTCTGCGGCGTCCGGCGCTTGAGCCAGATTGTATAGACGAAGACGTAAAAGAGGATCGACGCCGCCAGCACCCCGGCCGCGAACCAGTTGGTCGCAAGCCCCATCAGCAGCACCGAGAAGACGCCGAGGCCGACGCCGAAATGGAGCGCCGCCTGCGGCTCCATGCGCCCGGCGGGGATGGGACGCCCGGAGGTGCGCTTCATCAGCGCATCGATGTCGGCCTCGTACCACATGTTGAGCGCGGCCGCCGCCCCGGCGCCGAGCGCGATGCACAGCACGGCGGTGAAGGCCAGCAC
>DASZEO010000269.1:0-4209 GCA_035940755.1 Allosphingosinicella sp.
GTGGCGGTGAGCTCGGCCCGCACGTCCGGCCCGGTCAGCCGAACCGCGTAATAGCCGGGCGCGGCCTCCTCGTCCGCTGTGGCCGAGCCGGGCAGCGACAGGTCGATCGCGCCGGCCTGCGGGACGATCCGGAAATTGCCGTACTTGCTCTCCCCGCCGGTGCCGGAGACGTGGGTCTGGCTGAAGCCGACGATCGGGGCATCGGACTGGTAGCCCGACGTGTCGAAGCGAAACGCCGTGCTCGGCACGGTGTCGGGGCTGGGATTGGCGAAGCCGAACGGCACTGCCGCGCCCGGCACGGTATTGCCGTCATTGTCGGCGCCGACGAACGGATCGACCAGCGCGATCCCCGCCGGCCGCTCCCCGCCGCCCGCTCCGGCGCCGGCCAGCGCCAGCGCCGCCGCGGCAGCGAGCCGGAGCGCCCGCTTCATCCCACCCGCTCGAAGATCAGCCGGTAGATGTCGAGCCCGGCGCCGGACGAGGCGGGGTTCTGGCCGACGAGCTTCACCATCACCCGGTTGTCGCCGCGCTCGAGGTCGAGCTCGCCCAGCTCCAGCTCGCGGGTGAGGTGGCGCGCCGGCGAATAGAGGTCCGCCGCGGCCCCGCGCGCGACCTCGTCGCGGAACAGCTGGACGATGCCCTGGTCGGGGCCGCTGATCGCCTGGATCCGCACCCGGTAGCGCCCCGCCGCCGGCATTTCGCACAGGAAGCTGACATAATGCGGCCCGAACACTTCGCGCCCCTGGGCGTCGAGCGACAGGTGGCGGATCTGCCGCCCGTCGACCTGGACATCCTCCTTCGCCAGCGTCGCGTTGGACCACGAGAAAGCATGGATCGGCGTCGTCCACCCGGGGGTGAAGACGACCCGCTCCGGGTCCGCCACAGCGCGCCGGGGCAGCGGCGGCGCGGCAAGGTCGATCCGCGGCGTCTCGGCCGAGTAGAACAAGGCGATCGAGGCATAATCGGTCGCGATGCGGTTGCCTTCCGGGCCGTGTTCGATCGTCTGGCGAAGGCTTGCGCGGTAGGGATAGGCGTCGGCAATCATGAACCGGTAGCCGCCGGTGCGGGCGAGGTGGCGCTGGAAGCCCAGGCTCCCGCTGAGCGGCAGCGACACCCGCCCGTCCCAGCGGCCCGGCACGTCGTACCAGCCGCCGTTGAAGAAGTCCTCGGATCCGGTGCCGTGGACGGCGCTTTGCCCCTCGATCCAGGTCTCGTCGTCGCCCTCGAAGAATTCCGGCACCGCGCCCGGCTCGGGCCCCTGCGCCTGCAGGATCACGCCGACCAGCTGGCCGCGCCCGGCGACGTCGAGGAAGGTGTAGGGCCGCCCCGCCTCGGTCGGGTTCTCGCGCCGCCACAGTGCGTAGAGCCGCCCCTCGTCGGCCCGCAGCGGCACCGGCGCGAACATCGCCTCGCCCGCCACCTCGACCGCAGCGCCGGTGCGCTCGGACACCAGCTCGATCCGCACCGCCCGGTCGAACGGCATCGGCAGGTAGAGATAGTCGGTGTCGCCGTCGGTCCCGGCGATGACTCCGCGCATCGCCGGCTGGCCCCAGGCATAGCCGAACAGGTCGCCCGCCGGGACGTCGATCGCGGCTTCGCTTGCTCCGTCGTAGAAGACCCGCAGCCGCAGGTCCCGCCCGCCGCCGGCCAGCGTCGCCGCCGGCCCGAGCCGAAGGCCGACGATCCGCCCGCCGCGCTGGGCCTCGAACAATGTGAGCCGGCCGCCCGGCTCGAGCCGCCCGGCGAACCCGTGCCGCTCGACCGGCGCGCCCGCTCCCGCCGCGACCGCCGAAAGGTCGCTTCCCGCCGCGGCGCCGAGCCAGGCCCGGGCCGCGCCCGCCGCTGCCGCGTCCGCTCCGCTCGCCACCCGCGCCCCGCCCGGCAGCCGCGCGAAATTGACCTGGTAGAACTCGACCCGCTGCGAGCGCACGACGATCTTCAGCGAGTGCCGATAGGCGATCGGCGCGTAGCTGGTGAAGCCGCCGGCGCCGCGCACCGCCAGCGGCGCCAGGAACGGCGCGTAGCTGCCGTCGAACAGCGCTCGCATCGGCAGCGTCAGCCGCGGCCGTCTCTCGCCGTCGAAATAGAATTCGACCGGGTCCTCGCTCGGCGTCGGAGTCCAGATCCGAGTGACCACGCCCGGCCCCTGAAGATCGGCGATGACCAGCCCGCCCGCTTCGCGCCGGACGAACGAATAGGTGCCGTTGAAGCCGTCGTCATTGCCGCCGGTGCGGTCGAAGCTGGTGACCGCGCCGACGCTCACGCCGTCGCGCAGCCGCGGCAGCAGGTCGAGCCGGTACAGCGCCTCCACTGGTCCAGCCGGCGCCGGCTGGGCCTCGGTCGCTGCCGCGACGGCCGCCGCCAGCACCGCCGCCGCCGCCACCAATCCCCGAATCCCCCGCATCGCGCCCTCCGCCGCCAAGCTCCCCGCTTTAGCGCCAAACCCACCGCCGCGCGACGGGGCCGCTACTTTGGCGAGCGCCGCGGCGGGTCGCTTCGCGGCATCGACTTTTCGCTAGGCGACGCCCCGCCCGCCGCCACCGAAACCTCGACCTGGGGACCTTCGACGAGGAAGGCCGGATCACCGACATCCTCCAGTTCGTCACACAGCGCTGCTGGCGGAGAAGCTCGGCGCGCGGGGACAGTCACTAGTGACTGTCCCCCTACTCCCCGTGTTCCCCGCTCATCCCGAGTAGCGGCCGAACCTTGCGCATAATCGGCGCATCTCCTGCGAGGCACGATCGGAGCACGACCCCGAAGGGCTGTTCTACTTGACTCCGGGGAAGTCGTAGTTCGGCAAAGCTGCCCCTCCAAGGCGCCAGAGCAGCGGCCTCAAAACAACTCGACGCCGTCTTTGCTGCTCATAATCAAGTGGCGGGTTTTTATCGTTGAAATATGCCGCGATCTGTTCCCGAAACTGGTCAGCATCTTGCCACAACCCCACTGTAACGAACGATCGGAAACTGCCAGTGTCACCGCCGGACAAATCCCAAGTGATATACGGGAAATGCGTTCGATCAAGACTTTCTGTAACGAACTCGGCGACTAGCCCCGATCGGTCCTTTACAGTAAACTTGGTTTTCCAATCGTCTATAAAAGTCTGTACGTGCTTGTCCTCCGGTTTTATTCGCCAGTGAATGAGAACAATCGCCATATTATCATAATTGGTGATCATGCGAACCCTCCGATCAGACGACCGAATCTATCGCATTTCGGCTCAATTGGTTCCGAGTGGTGTAGGAATCCCCCTTCGTAACGTTACTCGCGGTCTTCAAAATCGACTATTCGAAACTGGCATAATGCGCTAACCGATGAGCCCAGATCAGGTGGGGTGCGAACGAGAGTGAGCGAGGAACGGCATCGCTATCTGCCGGAGCCGCCGCCAGTGAGCCTGCTCGAAATCAGCCGAGTGCTGGAGGAGACGGCGCGACTGTTGCGAGGCCACGCGGCTTTTGAGGGCTCACCTCGAGGCGCTGGTGAGCCGCCCTTCGACGTCAGCGCCCAACGCGTGCGCGCCATCATCGCTGCGCGCTGGCTGCGGCGGGAGTATCTTGGCTTCGAACCTGGCGACGCCGAATGGAGCTTGATCCTGGAACTATATGCGGCTCGCCTCGAGGGCCGGCGCGTTAATCAGACAGGCCTGGGCGTGGCCGCCGGCGTGGCGCAAACGACCACGCTCCAGGCGACGCGCCGCCTCATCGCCGATGGTGTCTTCGCCGCCAGGAAGGACCGGCGGGACAAGCGGGTCCTACTCATCACCCTCTCCGATGCTGCCGCGAACCGGGTGCGGGACTACCTCGCCGCCGCCTGCAGGATCGCCCCTCCCGTCGCCTAGAGGATCGATCCGATTCTATGCCAAGTTTGAATAGAATTTCGCGCTCCCTACTCCTGCCATTATGGCGGGGCAGAACGACGAACGGGATCGACTGGCGCGCGAGCTGTGCCGGCTCCTGATCGAAGCGCGCGAAGCCGCCGGCCTGAACCAGACCCAGCTCGGCAAAGCCGTCGGGCGATCGCAAAGCTTCGTCTCGAACTACGAGCGGGGGCAGCGGCGGCTGGACCTGCCCGATCTCATACTCATTTGCCGCGTCCTCCGGGTAGAGCCCGCAGATTTGTTGGTGCAACTGGTCAGTGGATAGACCGTCCTCCGCCGAGCCTCCGTCTCCTGTGGGGTTGATCGAAGCGGTGGGACGAGACAGAAGATAGCGG
>DASZEO010000270.1:0-4965 GCA_035940755.1 Allosphingosinicella sp.
TTACCGCCGGATGGTCGAGCCGCGGGCCGACGAGCCGACCGACCCCGGCTACGTGCGCTCGATGTACCGCGACTGGGTCGGCCCCGGCTACGCCAGCGCCTTTTACGACCCCCACAATGCCCGGGCGCGCGAGATATTCTGGCGTCAGGTTCGCGAGGGCATCGCCGCGCATGGCTTTGACGCCTGGTGGCTCGATTCGGACGAGCCGGATTTCCACTCCAACCTCTCGATCGAGGAGCGGGCGCGGCGGATGAGCCCGAGCGCGGCCGGCCCGGGCGCGGCCTTGTTCAACTCCTACCCGATCGTCCACGTGGACGGGGTGTACCGGAACCTGATCGCGGACCGGCCGGACGTGCGGCCGTTCATCCTCACCCGCTCGGCCTTCGGCGGCATCCAGCGCGATTCCGCGGCCGTCTGGTCGGGCGACGTCGCCTCGCGCTGGGACGATCTTCGCGAGCAGATCTCGGCGGGCATCAACTTCTCGATGTCGGGCGCGCCGAACTGGACCCACGACATCGGCGGCTTCGCGCTCGAGGAGCGCTACCAGCGACAGGAACCCGCGCATGTCGAGGAATGGCGCGAGCTCAACCTTCGCTGGTTCCAGTTCGGCGCCTTCTCGCCTCTGTTCCGGAGCCACGGCGAGGCACCGCGCCGGGAGATTTACGAGATCGCGCCGGCGGGCTCGGCGATGTACCGGTCGATGGAATATTACGACCGGCTCCGCTACCGGCTGATGCCCTATATCTACACCCTCGGCGGCGACAGCTTCCACCGCGACGCGACGATCATGCGCGGCCTCGTGATGGACTTTCCCGCCGACCGGCGCACGTGGGACGTCGGGGACGAATATATGTTCGGCCCGGCCTTCCTGGTGGCGCCGGTGACCGAGTTTCACGCCCGCCGCCGCGACGTCTATTTGCCGGCCGGGACGCTCTGGTACGATTTCTACAGCGGCCGGACCCATGAGGGCGGACGAACGGTGCGAGCCGAGGCGCCGTACGAGCGGATGCCGCTGTTCGTGCGCGCCGGATCGATCGTTCCGGTCGGCCCGGCGATCCAGCATATGGGCGAGGGGCAGGGGGCGCCGATCACCCTTCACGTCTATACCGGCGCCGACGGCCGCTTCGAGCTTTACGAGGATGACGGCCTCAGCCGCCAATATCTGAACGGCGCTTACTCGCGCATCCCGTTCAGCTGGGACGAAGCGGCGCAGCGGCTGACGATCGGCGCCCGAACCGGCAGCTACGGCGGAATGCCGGCGAGCCGCACCTTCCGGATCCGCTGGTCCGGCCCGACGCGGCCGCGCCCGCTCGAGCTCGACGACGAAGGCGACGCCACCATCGTCTATACCGGCACGCCAACCGTCGTGGCGCGGCGCTGAGCATGAGCCGGGCCGAAGCCTTGCGCCGGACGTTCGCGGGCGGGGCCGTGCGCCGCTCGCTGCTCGTCGCGGCGGTGATCGGGACGGTGCTAAACGCCATCAACCAGGGCGACGCCATCGCCGCGGGGCGGAGCGTCGTCCTGTGGAAGCTCCTGCTCACCTATTTCGTGCCGTTCGCCGTGGCGAGCTACGGCAGCTATGCCGCCTATCGCGGTTCATGATCCTTTTGCCTGGAGACCTGACGATGCGTGCCCGCCCCCTTCTTCTGACCGCCCTGCTCGCCACCGCCGCCTGCACCACGACCGCAGGGCGCGAGCGCGCCGACCCGAACCGCTGGCCCGCCGTCCAGAGCCGGGTTCCGGCCGATCCGCGGATCGAGGCGCGCATCACCGCGATGCTGGCGGAGATGAGCCTGGAGGAGAAGGTCGCGCAGGTGGTCCAGCCGGACATCAGCGCGATCACGCCCGAGGAATATCGCGAATTCCGCTTCGGCTCGGTCCTGGCCGGCGGCAACAGCTCGCCGGGCGGCAACGAGCGGGCGCCGGCGCGCGAGTGGCTGGCGCTTGCCGACCGCTACTGGGACGCGTCGATGTCCGGCCCGCGCGAACGGATCCGGATCCCGGTGATGTTCGGGATCGATGCCGTGCACGGTCACGCCAATATCGTCGGCGCGACCATCTTCCCGCAGAATATCGGCCTGGGCGCGATGCGCGACCCGGACCTCATCCGCCGCATCGGCGAGGTCACGGCCCGCGAGATGGCGGTCACCGGCCTCGACTGGGACTTCTCGCCAACCCTCGCGGTGGTGCAGGACGACCGCTGGGGCCGCACCTATGAAGGCTTCTCCGAGAATCCCGAGATCGTCCGCGCCTATGCCGGGGCAATGGTCGAGGGCCTGCAGGGGCGGCCCGGCACGCCCGATTTCATGGGGCCGGGCCACATCATCGCGACGGCGAAGCATTTCGTCGGCGACGGCGGCACCGCCGGCGGGCGCGACCAGGGCGACAACCCGTCCACGCCCGCCCAGCTGCGCGACATTCACGGCGCCGGCTATCCCCCGGCGATCGTGGCGGGCGTGCAGGCGATCATGGCCTCCTTCTCGAGCGTGCGCGGCGAGAAGGTCCACGGCAGCCGCGATCTGCTCACCGGCATCATCAGGGAGCAGATGGGCTTCGACGGCCTGGTCGTCGGCGACTGGAATGCGCACGGCCAGGTGCCGGGCTGCTCGAACACCTCCTGCCCGCAATCCTTCAACGCCGGCCTCGACATGTTCATGGCGCCGGACAGCTGGCGCGACCTTTACCGCAACACGATCGATCAGGTCCGCTCCGGTGTCATTCCGATGGCCCGGCTCGACGAGGCGGTGCGGCGGATCCTGCGGGTGAAGCTGCGCGCCGGCCTGTTCGACCGCGGCCGCCCGTCGTCGCGGCCGCTTGCCGGGCGGTTCGAGCTGCTCGGATCGCCCGAGCACCGCGCCGTCGCCCGCCAGGCGGTCCGGGAATCGCTGGTGCTGCTGAAGAACAGCGGCAACCTGCTGCCGCTTCGGCCCCGCGCCAACGTCCTCGTCACCGGCGACGGCGCCGACAATATCTCGAAGCAGGCGGGCGGATGGACGATCACCTGGCAGGGCAACGGCCTCACCAATGCCGACTTCCCCAACGACCAGTCCATCTATGCCGGCATCCGCGAGACGGTGAGCGCCGCCGGCGGCACAGCCACGCTGAGCCCGGAGGGACGGTACACGTCGCGGCCCGACGTCGCGATCGTCGTCTTCGGCGAGGACCCTTATGCCGAGTTCGTCGGCGACCGCCGCACGCTTGAGTTCAGCCCGGCCGACAAGAGCCATCTCGAGCTGATGCGGCGGCTGCGCTCGGAGGGCATTCCGGTCGTCGCCGTCTTCCTCTCGGGGCGGCCGATGTGGGTCAATCCGGAGCTGAACGCGTCGGACGCCTTCGTGGCCGCCTTCCTGCCCGGCAGCGAGGGCGGAGGCATTGCCGACGTGCTGTTCGCCAACGCCGACGGTTCGGTACGCAACGATTTCCGCGGCCGCCTTTCCTATTCGTGGCCGCGCCGCGCCGACCAGACGCCGCTCAACCCCACGGACCCGGGCTACGACCCGCTCTTCGCCTACGGCTACGGCCTTCGCTACGGCCAAAGCGGGGAGCTGCCGACGCTTTCCGAGGAGCGGCCGGCCGGCGCGGGGCTCGGCGAGGGTCTGTTCTTCTCCCGCGGCGCGCTTCCCGCCGGCTGGAGCTTCGCCGGCGAAGGCGCGGCGCAGCTGCGCGGCGTCGACCGGCGCGCCCAGGAGGACGCCCGCGGCATCGTCTGGACGGGCAGCGGCACCGCATTCATCCAGGCCGCGCCGCGCACCGACATTTCGCGCGAGGCGACCGGCGAGCTCAGCCTGATGTTCGACTACCGCGTGGACGCGCCGCCGGCCGGCGAGGTCGGCGTCGGCATTGACGGCGCCTTCATGCCGATCACCGGCGCGCTTCGAACGGCGCCGGCGGGCGAGTGGCGCACCCTGATAATGCCGCTGCGCTGTTTCGCGCGCGGCGGCGTGACGATGACCGCAGTCGCGCGGCCGTTCGCGCTGCGCTCAGCCGGACCGATGCGCCTGGCGGTGTCCGACGTTCGGCTGGGCAGCGCGGCGGTCAATCAGGACCAGTGCGGCCAGCCCTGAGCGGGCGTCAGGTGGACGGTCTCCAGCCCGCCGGCAGCCGCCGCTCGGGGAGCGTCACCGTCACCGTCTCCTCGATTTCGCGCGCGGATTGGCCGAGCATCACGCGATATTCGCCGGCAGCGATCCGCCACTGGCCGGCAGCGCTGTCATAGACCGCGAGCAGGCGCGGATCGAGCGTGAGGGCCACTGTCGTCTCCTCACCTGCGTCCAATTCGACGCTTTGGAAGCCGGCGAGCCGCTTCGGGGCTTCCCAGCCGCCGCCGACCGGAGACACGTAGACCTGGGCGACGTCGCGCCCGCGCAGCCGCCCATCGTTCCTGATCCGGAAGCTGACGGCAAGGTCCTCGCCTTCCAGCCCGACGCGCAGCCGGCCATAGTCGAAGTCGGTGTAGGAAAGGCCGTGGCCGAACGGGAAAAGCGGCGCCAGGTCGTTGGCGTCGTACCAGCGATAGCCGACGCGCGCGCCTTCCGAGTAATTGACGGTGAAAGGCTGGCTTTCGGTGAGGCCGACGCCGTCGAGCCGGGGGCGGGGGAGCTGGCTCTCGTCGCGCGGGAAGGTGATCGGCAGATGGCCTGATGGGTTGACTCGGCCGAACAGCAGGTTGGCGATCGCCTCGCCGCCGCTCGTGCCGGGGTACCAGGCTTCCAGGATCGCGCCGACCCGCTCCGCCCACGGCATCAGCACGGGGCCGCCGGTCTCCAGCACCGCGACGGTGCGGCGGTTCGCCCCCGCGACCGCCTCCACCAGCGCGTCCTGATTATCGGTAAGGGTCAGCGGCGCGTCGATCGACTCGCTGGTCCATTGAGTCACGAAGACGATGGCGACGTCACTGTCCGCCGCTAGCCGGGCCGCCGCTTCCGGATCGCGGCCATCGGCGAAGGTGACGGTTGCGTTCGGGGC
>DASZEO010000271.1:0-2182 GCA_035940755.1 Allosphingosinicella sp.
CGGTCTGCGCCATGTCGAAGCACATCGAGGCCGCGTAGAATTCGGGCGGATAATGCGCCTTCAGCCACGCCGTCTGGTAAGCGACCAGGGCGTAGGCCGCGGCGTGGCTCTTGTTGAAGCCGTAGCCGGCGAACTTGTCGATCAAGTCGAACAGCTCGTTGGCCTTGGCCGTCGGAATGCCGTTCACCCGCTCGCAGCCGGCGACGAAGCCGGCGCGCTGAGCATCCATCTCGGCCTTGATCTTCTTGCCCATCGCGCGGCGCAGCAGGTCCGCCTCGCCCAGGCTGAAGCCGGCGAGGACCTTGGCCGCCTCCATCACCTGCTCCTGGTAGACGAAGATGCCGTAGGTCTCCTTGAGCACGTCCTCGAGCAAGGGATGCGGGTAGGAGATCGGCTCGCGGCCGTTCTTGCGGGCGCCGAACATCGGAATGTTGTCCATCGGCCCCGGCCGGTAGAGCGAGACGAGCGCGATGATGTCCTCGAAACCGGTCGGCTTCACCGCCGCCAGCGTGCGGCGCATCCCTTCGGATTCGAGCTGGAAGACGCCGACGGTCTCGCCGCGCTGAAGTAGCTTGTAGACCTCCTCGTCGTCCCACCGGATGCGGTCGAGGTCCACCTCGATGCCGCGCCTGGCGAGCATCTGCACCGCCTTTTGCAGGACCGACAGCGTCTTGAGGCCGAGGAAGTCGAACTTCACCAGCCCCGCGCCCTCGACGTATTTCATGTCGAACTGGGTGACCGGCATGTCCGAGCGCGGGTCGCGGTAGAGCGGGAGGAGCTGGTCGAGCGGGCGGTCGCCGATCACCACTCCTGCCGCGTGGGTCGAGCTGTGGCGCGGGAGGCCTTCGAGCTTCATCGCCAAATCGAACAGGCGGCGCACATCCGCGTCGTCCTTATATTCGGCGGCGAGCTCGGATACGCCGTTCAGCGCCCGCTCCAGGCTCCACGGATCGGTCGGATGATTGGGGATCAGCTTGGCGAGCCGGTCGACCTGGCCGTAGGGCATTTGCAGCACGCGCCCGGTATCCTTGAGCACGGCGCGGGCCTTCAATTTCCCGAAGGTGATGATCTGCGCGACGCGGTCGGCGCCCCAGCGCTGCTGGACGTAGCGAATGACCTCGCTGCGGCGGGTTTCGCAAAAGTCGATGTCGAAATCCGGCATCGACACGCGCTCGGGGTTGAGGAAGCGCTCGAACAGCAGGCCGAGCCGGATTGGGTCGAGATCGGTGATGGTGAGCGACCAGGCGACCACCGAGCCCGCGCCGGAGCCGCGGCCGGGGCCGACCGGGATGTCGTGCTGCTTGGCCCATTTGATGAAGTCGGCGACGATCAGGAAATAGCCCGGAAAGCCCATGCCCGCGATGACGTCGAGCTCGAACTCGAGCCGGGCGAAATAGGCTTGCCGCTCCTCGGCGCGGAGGCCTTCATAGGCCGCGAGGCGCGCTTCGAGCCCGGCGCGGGCGTCGCGGCGCAGCTGCTCCGCTTCCTCGTCGAGATCGCCGGCGGTGCGCGGCAGGATCGGCTTGCGCTTGGGCGCGCCGAAGCCGCAGCGGCGGGCGACGACCGAGGTGTTGGCGATCGCCTCGGGCAAATCGGCGAACAGGGCGCGCATCTCCGCGGCCGGCTTCAGCCAGGCTTCGGGGGAGGAAGTGATCCGGTCGGTGCGGTCGATCTGGCTCGACTGGGCGATGCACAGCATCGCGTCGTGTGCGCGGTGGAAATGCGCCTCCGCATAAGCGGCGGGGTTGGTCGCGACGAGCGGCAGGTCGCGGCTATAGGCGAGGTCGATCAGCGCCGACTCGGCGGCCTGCTCGACGGCCTCGCCGCGGCGGCTGAGCTCGATATAGAGCCGGCCGGGGAACAGCGCCTCGAGCCGCGCGAGCACGGCCCCGGCAGCATCGCCCTGCCCTGCCGCCAGCAGCCGGGCAAGCGCGCCTTCGCCGCCGCCGGTCAGGGCGATCAGCCCGTCGGTGCGCCCCTCGAGCGCCTCGAAGCGGACATGCGCCGGATCCTCGAGCGGCCGGCCGAGATGCGCCTCGGAAACGAGCGAGCAAAGGTTGCGGTAGCCCGCCTCGTCCTGCGCGTAGAGGGCGAGCCAGTCGATCGTCAGCGCCCTCCCCTCCGGCACCCCGGGCCGGGCCACTCCAAGCAAAGTGGCGATGATCGGCTGCACGCCTTCGGC
>DASZEO010000272.1:0-1637 GCA_035940755.1 Allosphingosinicella sp.
GTCGACCGACAAAGTCGTCTGGGTGAGGAAGGCGAGCCGCTCCGGATCCGCCGGCTGGACCGCTTCGGCGTCGGCGAGGGTCTCCACCAGCGTCATGCCGCCTTCGGGCACCTGGCCGAACGTGCCGATCACTTCCGGGTGCCCGGCATGGCCGACGAACAGGATGTGCCGACCCTGCGCGACCAGGCGTTCGGCCTGGCGGTGGACCTTTGAGACGAGCGGGCAGGTCGCGTCGACATAATCGAGCCCCCGCTGCTGCGCCGCCGCCGGCACCGCCTTGGGGACGCCGTGGGCCGAGAAGACCACCGGCACGCCGTCCGGCACCTGGTCGAGCTCGGCGACGAACACCGCGCCCTTGGCCTTCAGCCCCTCCACGACGAACTTGTTGTGGACGATCTCGTGGCGCACGTAGACGGGCGCGCCGTAGCGCTCGAGCGCCAGCTCGACGATGCGGATCGCTCGGTCGACGCCGGCGCAAAAGCCCCGCGGCGCGGCGATCAGCAAGGTGAGGGGAGGCTTCGGTGCAGCCATGATCGGGAGCCCTACGATGAACGGTCCGGCGCGTCCACCTGAGGCGGGCCGCGCCGCTTGCTTGCCTGCGACGAACCCGCTTCCTATGATCCGCGCCCTGCCGTAGGGCAGATAGACATTCGCCCAGCCAAGTTCGAGGTCCCCTTGCCCCTGTCCAGATCGAAAGCGGCCGTAGCCGTGCTTACGTCCCTCGCCCTCCTGGGCTGCGCGCGCGAGGGCGACCTGATGGAAGCCGGCGTGGTCACGACCTACACCGCCTGCCCGTCCGTGGCGATCGCCGCGCCGACCGGCGACGTTACGCTGTTCAACCCGCCGGCAAGCCGCGACTCCGCCGCCATCGACGTGGTCGCGACGATCACCAACCTGCGCAGCACGTGCGACGATAGCGGCCAGTACATCGTCACCACCGCCACCTTCAACGTTCAGGCGCAGCGGCGCGACAATCGCGGCGCGCGCGAGGTGGTGCTGCCCTATTACGCCACCGTCGTGCAGGGGAACACAAACGTCGTCGCCAAGAAGGTGAGCCGGATCGGCCTGCAATTCGCGGACGGCCAGTACCAGGCCACCACCAACGGCGCGGCGACGACCCAGGTGCTTCGATCGGCCGCGACCCTGCCGGAGGACATCCGCCACCAGATCACCCGCGAGCGCCGCGCCGGCGATCCTTCGGCCGCGATCGACCCGATGTCCGACCCCGCGGTCCGCGCTGCGGTCGAGCGGGCGCATTTCGAAGTGCTGGTCGGCTTCGAGCTGACCCAGGACCAGCTGCGCTACAACGCGACGCGCTAAGGGCCAGCGCGGCCCGGAGCCGGGCCGCGGCGTGGCCTTCATAAGGACCTTATCCGCGGACCCGCCCGCTCGGGGTCCGGGTCATCCTCCTCGTCCGCCTCTTCGTGATCGACCGTTGCCCATGCGTCGCGCGCAGGCTCGTCGTCAGCCGCCGCAGCCTCGTGGAAAGGTTCGGAAAGTTTCATTAGTTTCAGCTTCCCTGAGCGGAAAATCTTCCGCTTCCCGAGCGCCTCCCTCGAAGCCGAAGTACACATCGCGCAGGGCCGAATTCCGCGCGACGGCGAACGCCCGTTCCTCAGCCTCATCCGCTTCGATGA
>DASZEO010000273.1:0-3616 GCA_035940755.1 Allosphingosinicella sp.
CCAGTCGAGCCGGTCGCCGGCAGCGCCGGTCGCGAAGTCGCTGACGACGATGGTCGCATGGCCGATGTCGTTGCCGAACAACTGGTTGAGCTGCAGCGTGTCGCTGCCGGTGCCGAGGCTGACCGTGGCGGTGCCGTTGAGGGCCCAGAACTGCACGACGTCAGCGGCGCGCCCGCGCGCAAGACGGGATTGGCGACGTTATAGCCCTGGTACCAGAGCCGATCGTCGCCGGCCCCGCCATCGAGGGTGACCGTGGCCGAAGGCGCGTAGGTCCCGCGGGACACGATGATGAAGTCGTTGCCGTCCTCGCCGAACAGCAGGTCGGCGCCGCCGTCGCGGTCCTCGATCTGGTCGTCGTCCGCACCGCCTTCGACGCGGTCGTCGCCGACCTCGCCGTACAGCGTATCGGCCCCGGCACCGCCGCGCAGAATGTCCGCGCCGCCGCCGCCGCGAAGGGTGTCGTTGCCGCCCAAACCCTCGATAAGGTCAGCGCCGCTGCCCCCGGTCAGCGTGTCGCTGCCGGCCGTGCCGGAAATATTAGCCACCCCAAGTCCCCCCACGCTGCATCGGCAGCACCGCAAAAGCTGCGGTTCCGCAAACACTTAGCAGCGCGAGGTCGGAGCAGCAAGGGACTCTGCCGCGCCCGACCCGGTTCCGCCGGCCGAGCCATTTGATCCTCCTACGCAAAAAGTGCTTGACAGCGTGACGCTGATATGGCACATTATACCCATGTTGAAGAAGTGTAAGTGATTCGCATTGCCCTCTCGGGAGAGGCAAGCGGATCGGAGCTTCGGAAAGTCACACAGCGAAAATTTTCTTGAGCCGGTGAGGTGCAGAGCCTCGCCGGCTTTTCTTTTGGCGGGTTCCGCGGCGGGGCGGCCCGCGACGTGGCGCAGGGTGCGCGGGAGAGGCGGCGAGGGCCGCGATCGAGGAGAGCGAGATGGGGTCGAAGAAGAAGACGGCCGCTGCGGCCGGGGGCGGGGGAGGCGCGGGGTGGACCAAGGCGCAGGAGGAAATTTTCTTCGCCGAGCTGGCGACGGTGTGCAACATTTCGGCAGCGCTTCGCGCAGCCGGCGTCGGCGGCGACACCCGCGACATCTACAAGAAGAAGAGCTGTCCGGAATTCCGGCTCAAGTGGGACCGGGCGATCGGCGAAAGCTACGCGCTGCTCGAACTGGAGATGCTCGAGCGCGCCCGCCATGGCGACGACCGGCCGCCGCCGGCCACTCCGGCCGAGGCGCGCCAGCGCGAGATTCCGACGCGGATCGCGCTGCAGCTGCTTCGCCAGCACCAGAATCTGGCGAAGGGGCGCTCTCCTTCGTTCCAGCGGCCGATGCGCGGGCACAAGCTTCGCGACGAGCTCGAGAAGAGGCTGGCCGAGATCCACCGCCGGCTCGGCGGCGCGGGCTGAACGCGATGGCCAGGATCGACTATGGCAGAATGCCCTACGCTCAGCAGCTGGAGCATCTGTCGCTGATCGAGCGGGTCGCGCTGCTCCCCGACAAGGAGCGGCGCCGGTTCGTCCGACAGGCGCTCAAAGGGGGCAAACTGGAAGCGTTCATCGCGTTCTGGACGATGTGGGCGCGAAAGGCGCAGGAGCCGCCGGACGGCTCGTGGCGGGTCTGGCTGCTGATGGCCGGCCGCGGCTTCGGCAAGACCCGCGCCGGGGCGGAGTGGATCCACCATCTCGCCGAGGAGCGGGACCTGCGGATCGCTTTGGCCGGCCCAAGCGAGGACGAGGTGCGCGCGGTCATGGTCGAGGGGTCGTCCGGGCTGCTTGCGTGCGCCCCCGAGGACAATCGACCGGAATGGGAGCCTTCGCGCGGCCTCCTGACCTGGCCGAGCGGGAGCCGCGCCTTCGTCTATTCGGGCGCCAATCCCGAAAGCCTGCGCGGGCCCGAGCATGATTATGCCTGGTGTGACGAGATCGCGAAATGGGCGCGGGCCGAGGCGGCCTGGGACAATCTGATGTTCGGGCTTCGCCGCGGCCGCTTCCCGCGGGTGCTGGCGACGACGACGCCGCGGCCGACGCCGCTGATGCGAAGGCTGCTGGCGCGCGGCGACGTGGCGAAGACGAAGGGAACGACCGCCGCCAACGTCATGCTGGCGGAGAGCTTCGTCGACTATGTCAGCGGCCTTTATGAGGGAACCCGGCTCGGCAGGCAGGAGCTTGACGGCGAGCTGATCGAGGATGTCGAGGGGGCGCTCTGGACGCGGGCGCTGGTCGAGCAGCGCCGGTCGGCCGCGCCGGCGGAGCTGAAGCGGGTGGTGGTGGGCGTGGACCCGCCCGCCACGGCCGGCGGCGATGCGTGCGGGATCGTCGCGTGCGGAATCGACGCGGAAGGGATCGGCTATGTCCTCGGCGACCACAGCGTGCGGGGGCTTTCCCCGGAAGGCTGGGCGGCAGCGGTGGCGCTTGCGGCCGAAGCCTGGGAGGCGGACCGCGTGGTGGCCGAAAACAACCAGGGCGGCGACATGGTCGAGAGCGTGCTGAGGAGCGCCGACTGCCGGCTGCCGGTGACGGCGGTCAGGGCCAAGTTCGGCAAGGGCAAGAGGGCGGAGCCGGTGGCGGTCAAGTTCATGCGCGGGCGCGCCAAGTTCGCCGGGATCTTCCCCGAGCTGGAGGATGAGCTGTGCGGGCTGACCGTCGGCGGCGGCTATGAGGGGCCAGGGAGGAGCCCGGATCGCGCCGACGCGATGGTCTGGGCGATGGCGGAACTGCTGTGCGCTCCGCAAAAGGCGGAGCCGCGGGTCAGGGTGCTTTGACGGGGGCGCCGGAACACGTAAGATGCGGCGCATGATCGAGCTGAGCGTCCACCTCGCCTTCGATTCAGAAGCCCGGCGCTGGTTCGTGGCCAAGTCGGACGTGCCGGGGCTGGCTTTGGAGGCCGACGATCCTTCCAGCCTGCTGCGCCGCATCGAGGATGCCGCGCCGGAGCTGATCGAGCTGAACGTAGACGAGGTGTCGCAGCGTTTCGGCCTCAAGCCCGGCGACCGCGTCCGGCTTACGCCGGTGTTCGACAGCCCCATCGAGCTTGCAGCCTGAGGCGTGCCGCGCAGCTTCGATCGCGAGCTGCGGAAGATATTGGCCGAAGCCGGGTGCCGGTTCGTCCGCCAAGGCAAGGGAGATCATGAGGTGTGGCAAAGCCCGGTCAACGGACGCCACTTCAGCCTCGATCGAGGCGTGAAATCGCGCCACACGGCCAACGCGACGCTCAAGCAAGCGGGCTTGGAGAAGGCGTTCTGATACCGGTCGCAATGGCGATGAAGGGCCGTGCGAGCAGGGAGGTTCGGGGCGCGGATCCCATCACGGATCCAGCCATTTCAGGATCAGCAGGACTGCGGCGATGACGATGATGGTCGCCACCAGCGCCGTGACGTTCGCATCGCGCCCGGGCGCTTAAGCGGCGGGCGGCGGCCAGCCGAGCGCGCGAACACCGCGGAGCCCACGGCGCGGGTGAGGCGCCCGACCCCGAACAAAAGCACGGCACCCAGCGCGAGACGCAGGCAGGTTTCGAAACTCATCGACGGAGAATAGCATGAAATGGTGGTTCGGCCGGAAGGCCGCTCGGGAGGCCGGGCGGCCTTTTCTGTTTTCGGGGCTCAGGCACGTCTT
>DASZEO010000274.1:0-2411 GCA_035940755.1 Allosphingosinicella sp.
CACCCGGAAGTGATCGGCACGTTCGGCCAGGTGCCCGAAGGCGGCATGACGCTGGTGGAGACCCTCGCCGACGCCGAAGCGGTCCAGCCGGCGGATCCGGAGCGGCTCGCCTTCCTCACCCAGACGACTTTGTCGGTCGACGACACCGCGGAAATCGTGTCGGTCCTGCGCCGCCGCTTTCCCGGCATCGAGGCGCCGCACCGCGAGGACATCTGCTACGCCACCTCCAACCGCCAGGCGGCGGTCAAGGCGATCGCCGGCCGCTGCGACGCGATGCTCGTGATCGGCGCTTCGAACAGCTCCAATTCGCTTCGGCTGGTCGAGGTGGCGGAGCGCGAAGGCACCCGGGCTCGGCTGGTCGCGCGCGGCAGCGACGTGGACTTCGGGTGGCTAAGCGGCGTTCGCACCCTCGGCATCACCGCCGGCGCCTCGGCGCCCGAAGTCCTGGTCCGGGAGGTCGTCGACCGCCTCGCCGAGCGCTTCGACGTCCACGAGGAGCCGGTTGAGGGCGTGGAAGAAAATATGGTCTTCAAGCTCCCCGCGGGGCTGAAGGCGGCGTGAGCCCCTCCGTGGCGGAAACGTCATTGCTGGCACAGCCATGACCGAGGTCGAGATCTTCACCGACGGCGCCTGCAAGGGCAACCCCGGCCCGGGCGGCTGGGGCGCGGTGATCCGCTCCGGCGGCCGCGAAAAGGAGATTTCCGGCGCTGAGCCGCTCACCACCAACAACCGCATGGAGCTGCTCGCTGCGATCCGGGCGCTCGAGGCGCTCAAGCGGCCGTGCCGCGTCGCCCTCTACACCGACAGCATCTACGTGCGCGACGGGATCACCAAGTGGATCCACGGCTGGCGCCGCAACGGCTGGAAGACCGCGGACCGTAAGCCCGTCAAGAACGCCGAGCTCTGGCAGGAGCTGATCGACGCGGCGGAGCCGCACGCCATCGAGTGGCGCTGGGTCAAGGGGCATTCCGGCCATCCGGAGAACGAACGGGCCGACGCGCTGGCCTGCGCCGCGGCCGGTCAGATGGGGAAACGGGCCGCAGAATAATGGCTCGGATCGATATGCGCGACGTCGCCGTCGGCCGGCCGGCGCAGCAGCAGCGCGGCGGCGAGCTTCGCCGCCGCGGGCGCGGTCTGGATGCCGAAGCCGCCCTGGCCGGCGCACCAAAAGAAGCCGCGGCCGGTCTCGCTGTAGCCGTAGACCGGCAGCCGGTCGGGCGCGAAGCTCCTGAGGCCCGCCCAGCTGCGCTCGACCCGCTCGACGCGCCAGCTCACCGCCTGCTCCATCCGGTCGATCGCGAGGGCGACGTCATATTCCTCGGGCGCGCAATCGCACGGGTCGCACGGCGTCTCGTCATGCGGGCTCAGCCACAGCCGCCCGCCGGCTTCCGGCTTGAAGTAGAAGCGCCCGAGCGCGTCGATCACCAGCGGCAGGTCGGCGCGGACGGGTGGAGCGACGCGCAGCTGGACGAGCGTGCGCCGGTGCGGCCGGATGCCGAGCGGCCGTTCGCCCGCGGCCAGCGCCACCTCGTCGGCCCAGGCCCCGGCGGCGTCGACCAGCACGTCGGCCTCGAAGGTGCCGCCCCTTGTCTCGATCCGCCAACCGCCGGCATGCCGCTCCGCCCGCTCGACCCGAGCGTCGGTGACGATGCCCGCCCCGCGGGCGCGCGCGCGCTTGAGATAGGCCGAATGCAAGCCGGCGACGTCGATGTCGGCGCAGGTCGGCTCGCTGAGGCCCCAGTCCCAGCCGGGCCGAAGATCGGGGAGCGCCGCTTCGAGCGCGCTGCGGTCCATCCGCTCCAGCGGCAGCGAGGCGCTGGCGAACTCGGCCGACAGGGCGTCGAGCTCGCTCCTCCCTTTGGCATCGGCGAGGTGGATCGCGCCGCGGGCGGTGAGGAAGGGCTGATCGGCGAAGTCCGGCGGCGGCGAGCGCAGGAAATGCCCCGACGCGGTCGTCAGCGGCTGCACCAGTGGCCCGCCATAGCTTTCCGACCAGAAGGCGGCGGACCGGCCCGTGCTGTGGTAGCCGGGCAGGCTTTCCGCCTCCAGGATCAGCACCGAAGCCGAGTCGGCGATCTCCGCGGCGAGGCTCGCCCCGGCCATTCCCGCGCCGACTATGACGATGTCGGCGGGCCGGCTCACAGCGCCTGCTCGTCGAGGAACGCATCGATCCGCCCGAGCGCGTCGAGCCGGATGGCGTCGGCCTCGCGCAATATCTCATGGGCCGCTTCCGTATACATGTGCAGCTGCGCGCGCGGCAGGAAGCGCGCCGTGCTCCGGATCGCGTCGGGGCTGACCAGCCGATCGCGCTCAGTGGCGAGCAGGAGCAGCGGCAGGTCCACCTTGCCGAGCTTGGTCGGCGTGAAGGCGCCGGCGGCGGAGCGGTACGCGGCAGCCATCCAGCCCCAGCT
>DASZEO010000275.1:0-4781 GCA_035940755.1 Allosphingosinicella sp.
TTCCATTCCGGATCGCTGCTCTGCGGCTGTGAACGCGCCGAGATGTGGGTCGGCAGATAGCCGTTGATGTCGGTGATGGCGCAGGCGATCAGCCGCGGCTCCTCGCCCATCAGCCGGTCGAGGATCGGCCGGACATGAGCGTCGGCGAAGTCGCAGAAGCGGGTTTCGTACTGCACCGGATTTGTGCCCGGCATTTCGATATAATCGGTGTCGAACACCGCCTCGGCATCGGTCTCGCCGCGGGCGATGCCCTGCTCGATCGCCCTCCTGATCTCGCGCATCCCGGCCTGGGCGAATTCGATGAAGGGCGTATCGTCGATCCGCACGCCGCTGGAGGCGAGCCGGTCGAGCATCTCGTTCGAAAGCAGCTCGAGCTTCGACAGCCGCTCGCGGGTCTCCCTCAACTGCCCGCCATTGGCGCGGGCGTCGGCGGCGAAGGAGGACAGGCCGGTCTTCACGCTGTCGACGCTCTGCTCGATCAGGTTGGTGGCCTGGGCAATGCCGTCGGTCTGACGGTCGACGAGCGCGACGATGTCGGCGACGTCGCGGACCGTCTCGTTGATCTTGGAGAAGCTGGACTGGGCGACTCGGCTCTTCTCGACGCCGACCTTGATCTCCGAAGTCACCGCTTCGGCTTCGCGGGTGAGCGAAGCGATCGTGCCGGCGATCTCGCTGGTGGCGGCGCGGGTGTCGTGGGCGAGCTTCTTGACCTCGGCGGCGACGACGGCAAACGAACGCCCCGCCTCCCCGGCGCGCGCGGCCTCGATCGTCGCGTTCAGCGCCAGCATGTTGGTCTTGTTGGCGATCGTCTCGATGCTCGATGAGACGCTTCGCACCTTGGCCATAGCTTCGGCGAAGCCGGCCATGCGGTCGCCCAGCTGGACGACCAGGTCGGTCAAACCGGAAAAGACGCCGATCGTGTCGGCGATGGCGGCGCGGCCCTGGTCGAGCTTGCCCCGCGCCTGCTCGGCGAGCACTCGCGCCTCGTCGGTGGAGTCGGAAACCCGAGCCTGGTCGGCGAGCAGCCGCTTGGTCACCTCCTCGAGCGAATCCAGCATCTTGAGGTTGGCGGTGATGCGCTCGTTGACGCCGGCGACGTAGCCGGCGACGTCGCTGCACTGGATCGCCAGCGACCCGCAATTGCGCGCCACCTCGCTGATCGCCTCGCCGTCGGTTCTTTCGATCGCCGAACTTGCCACCTGACGCCCCTCATCGTGTCTTCGACATGGACTCTCTCTTGAATATGGACGGCTAGGTGGAATTGGTTGAAACGACGTTAACCACACTCCCGCCTGTGCAGCCGCGGCCGCGTGGATTATGCCGGGCGGATGATCCTCTATCGCCTCCTGCTGGGCATTGCCGGCTCGGTGGCGGCGATCGTCATCTTCTTCTTTGCGTGGGGAGTCTCCGACGGGACCGTCTCGGCCGACAATATCGTGCTGTGGCTGATGATCCTGGGCGTGGTGGCGGCGGTGCTGTGGGGCGCGCTCAGCCTTAAAGCGCGCGGCCAGACGCTTGCCGCCAGCCTGGTGCTGCTCGTGCTGGCGTTGCCGGGGGGCTTCGCCGGCCTGTTCATCCTCGCCGCGCTGATCCTCCAGCCGCGTTGGAATTGAGCGGGCGGCGCTCGGACGCGCCCGGGATGACTCTCGCGCCGCACGCCGTTACACCCTCATCATGTCCTTCGCGGTCCTGAGAAATCTCGGCTTACTGGCAGTGGCGGCGCTGGCGCTCGCGGCACAACCGGCGCTCGCGCAACAGGGGCCGCCGCAGCCGAGGACGCTCGACGTACCCGCGGCCTCGGCGTGGCAGCATGCGGCCACCCAGATCACGCTGCCGCCGCAAGCCGCCGGGCTGCGCCGACTCGCCGTGCGCGATTCCGGCGACGCCGAGCTCGACGTGATCGCGGACTATTCCGATGAGGCGCAAGGCGTCGTCGCCACCGTATACCTGTTCAAGACCCAGGTCCCCGACGCGGCCTTGTGGTTCGACCGCGCCCTGGAAACGCTGCGGCTGCGCCCCGGCTGGAGCCTCGAGGCGCCGCCGCGGCCCGCCCCCACCCCCGTCACCCGGCCCGGCGCTCAAGCAGCATCGGGGCTGCGGACCGCCTTCGACGTGGGCGCCCCTGACGTCCGCAGCACCGCCCTGGCGGTGGCGCCTTTGAGTGGCTTCCTGTTCAAGGTCCGAATGAGCTCCGCCCGCCTCCAAGCAGCGCAGCTCGACGCGCTCCTCACCCGCTTCATCGGCGACCTGCGCTGGCCCACGCCGGTCGCGACCGAGCGTCCCGCGGTCGCCGTTCAACCCTGTCCGGAGCCGCTGCGGCTGCGCCAGGCGCGGCTGGTGCGCGACGACATGGGCGACGTGCTCATGAACCTGCTCACCGGGATCGTGGAGGTGGACGCCGATGCTCCGCCCGCGGTGTACTGCCGGGAGGGCGCCTCGACTTTGCAGCACGGCGTCTACCGCCCGGGAGGCAGCCGCCAGGCTTATCTGATTGCACTCGCCGATTCCGGGGTGGCGCTTTCAGTCGGCCGGGGCATCCAGATCGACGGAATAGGCGGCGGCGGGCGCCGCTTTTCGATGCGGCTGCTCGACCGCAACACGACGAGCGCGCTGCCCTCGTTCAACCGGCTGCCGCCGCCGGAGCAGGCCATCGCCGTCGCCTTCGGCCACCGCGGCGATACCATCTCGGTGTCGACCGAGGATGGTCCCAAGCGCTGATGTTCTTCTCCTTCGTCGACGAGCTTCGCGCCGCGGGGATCCCCGCGTCGATGAAGGAGCATCTGGTGCTTGTGGAGGCGCTCGACGCCGACGTCATCGCCGCCCGCCCGGACGAGTTCTACTATCTCGCCCGAGCCACCTTCGTGAAGGACGAAGGGCTGCTCGACCGCTTCGACCAGGTGTTCGGCAAGGTCTTCAAGGGCCTCGAGACGAGCTACGGCACCGACGCCGCGCCGATCCCCGAGGAATGGCTGCGCAAGGTCGCCGAGCTCTATCTGACGCCCGAGCAAATGGAGGAGATCAAGGCGCTCGGCTCTTGGGAAGAGATCATGGAGACGCTGAAGAAGCGGCTCGAGGAGCAGAAGGAGCGCCACCAGGGCGGCTCCAAATGGATCGGCACCGCCGGCACCTCGCCCTTCGGCGCCTATGGCTACAATCCGGAAGGCGTGCGCATCGGCCAAGACGGCGGGCGCAACAAGAGCGCGATCAAGGTGTGGGACAAGCGCGAGTTCAGGAACCTCGACAATTCGGTCGAGCTGGGGACGCGCAACATCAAAGTGGCGCTGAGGCGGCTGCGGCGCTTCGCGCGCGAGGGCGCGGCCGACGAGCTCGACCTCGACGAGACAATCGACGGCACCGCCCGCAAGGGCTGGCTCGACATCCGGATGCGGCCCGAGCGGCACAATGCGGTGAAGCTGCTCCTCTTCCTCGACGTCGGCGGCTCGATGGACCCGCACATCAAGCTGATGGAGGAGCTGTTCAGCGCCGCGACGTCCGAGTTCAAGAACCTGGAATTCTTCTACTTCCACAACTGCCCGTACGAGGCTGTGTGGAAGGACAATCGCCGCCGCTTCAACGAGCGCACGCCGACCTGGGACGTGCTCCACAAGTTCGGCCACGACTACAAATTGGTGTTCGTCGGCGACGCCTCGATGAGCCCGTACGAGATCACCCATCCGGGCGGCTCGATCGAGCATTATAACGATGAAGCCGGCGCGGTCTGGCTGCAGCGCCTGACCGATACCTATCCGGCCGCCGTGTGGCTCAACCCGGTCCCGGAGCGCTACTGGAGCTACACCGGCTCGATCCAGCTCATCCGCGAGCTGATGCGCGATCGCATGTACCCGCTGACGCTCCACGGCCTCGACGAGGCGATGCGCACGCTGAGTCGGAAGAGTTGATGGAGCCGGCGCCGTTCACGCTGGACGATCCGCGCGAAAACGCACGAGATGCGCCCTATACCTATTTCCTACCCTCCGGCGAGGAACTGGCGGCGATCGAGCCTGACGATCAGGTCAAGCTGGTGTTTCGATCGGTCCCGCCGAGCGACAGGTGGGATGCCGAGCGGATGTGGGTCACCGTGGAGGACGCGAACGGCGATCATCTTCAGGGCCGCCTCGACAACGAACCTTCGGATATGCCGCTGCTCGCCGTGGGCGCCCCCGTCTCGTTTCAGCGGCACCACGTCGTCGCTATCAACTGGGGCAGCGACCGTTCGAGACCGCCCCCGGAGCCGCCGGAGCGACGCGAATATTGGGACCGGTGCATGGTGGATGGCGGCGTGCTCTACGATGAGTGGTGGGTCTATTACCTCTATCGGGAGCCGCCGGACCTCGCCGGGCCTGAGGACAAATATCCGGACAGCGGTTGGCGCATCCGCGGCTGGCGCGAGGGTCTGACGGACAGGGAAACAGAGGAGAGCCGTGCCGAATATGTCGCCCTCGGGGCGGTTCTGAACCGCGACGACAGCTGGCTCCACCTGATCGACGCGCCCGTCGGCTCAGCCTTTATCCGCGGCTCTCGAGACGAACAGTTCCGCCCGACGTCCGCAGCTACAGAGTGAGGCGCAAGGCGTCGGCAGTGGAGCGCGGGCGAGCGCGGGTGACGATCACCGGAGTGCCGTGGTCGGTGAGGCCGTAGAGCCGCCGGGCGAAGCGGTGCGGTAGGCGGATGCACCCGTGCGAGGCGCGGTAGCCCGGCACCCGCCCGCCGTGGAGCGCGACGCCGCCGTTGGTGAGCCGCTGCATATAGGGCATCGGGGCATTGTCGTAGAGGCTCGAATG
>DASZEO010000276.1:0-4325 GCA_035940755.1 Allosphingosinicella sp.
GCGGCGGCGCCGACGCCGATCGCGGCGAGACCCGCGCCGATGACCTGAGCAGATGCGAAATCCATGATGAGCTCCCTTGTGAAACTGTACTCAGTGAAGGTTGACGGCGTCGTTGATGTAGAGCGACGTCAGCAATGCGAACACATAGGCCTGGATCGCCGCGACCAGCAGCTCGAGCGCGCTCACGCCGACGATGAACAGGAAAGACAGCAGGCTGATGGCAGGGCCCATCGCCCCTTCCGCATTGAGCCCACTGACGATGAACGTGCCGAACACTTCGAGCAGGATGTGACCCGCGATCATCGCCACGAACAGCCGCAGCCCAAGGCTGAACGGCCTCACCATGAACGAGATGAACTCGATCGGCACGATGAGCAGCTTCAGGATGAACGGGGTGCCGTGCGGCACGAACAAGGAGAGGAAGTGAAGACCGTGGCGCCAGAAGCCGACGATCAGAACGATCGAGAAGCTGATGATCGCCATCACGCCGGTGATGCTGAACTGACTGGTGACGGTGAAGGGATGGACGATCCGGGTGATCCCGAACGGCATCAGCCCCATCAGGTTCGAAACCAGGATGAACATGAACACGGTGAACACCCAGGGGACGAACTTGCGCCCCTCCGGGCCGACGCTGGTGTCGAGCATCGAGGTGACGAAGCCGGTAATCCCTTCCACCGCCGCCTGCCAGCGCCCCGGGACCAGCTGGCGCTTCATGCCGCCCAGCATGAACAGCCAGATCGTCGCGAGGACGATCAGCATCCAAAGCGCGCTGTTGGTGAAGACGAACGGATTGCCATGCTCCAGCGCCCCGGCGAGCGGGTCGATCTGGAACTGATGCATCGGGTCGATTCTGCTCTCGGCCGCCACGTCCTGCTTTTCCCTCAGCTCCCGACGGAGCTCTTCGAAATCTTCCAAACTTCCCACATGGCGACGCCGAAGCCGACGAACAGCATCGCCACCCAGACGCCGCGAGTGCCGGCGAAATAGTCGATCCCCCAGCCGATCAGCGCGGTGCCGAGCGGGTAGCCGATCAGGACCGACAGCACGCGGTAGCCCGGCGACCGGTAGTAGGCCGCCGTTCGCTCGTGCCGGCCGGTCCGGGCCGCCTCCTCAGCCTGCGCCTGCTTCAACCGCCGATCGAGCGATGTCAGCCGCGCATCTTCAGGAAGCCCAGGGTCCTGCCGGGGCTCGTTTTCCGCCATGCCGTTCTCCCTAGGAACAAGCCCGCGAGGCACGCATCAGGGGGGACATGCCGGCGAACGAACCCGCCAAGGCGCGGTTCCTTTAGGAAGCGCCCGGAGCCAAGTCAACACCATGGTGCAGCGCAGCACAGCGTGTGCTTGGCGTCGGTTTAGCATGGGTTATGATGGGCGGATGACGCCGCTCGCCGCCCTCTTAGCACTCGCCGCCTTGCAGGGCGCCCAATGCCCGCAAACGGAGATGGAAGTGCCGCCCGGTTCGGTCTGCATCGGCCGGGTGACCGACACGTACGAATTCACCTTCGCCTGGCCGCCCGAGGCGGCGCGGGTCGCGGGGCTGGAGGCGATCCTTCGCCGCGAAGCCGCCGCGCGCGAGCGGTGGATGCGGCGCGAGTCCCGATCGAGCGCGCGCGAACGGGCCCAGGGCGAGGCCGAGCCGATGCGCTTCAGCTATGCTGAAGGCTGGAGCGTCGACCTTTCGCGCCTCGAGCTCGCGGCAGCGTCGGGCTCGGCCCAGGCCTATACCGGCGGCGCCCATGGCGGCGTGGCTTATTACGTCATTCTCATGAACCCGCGCACCGCCCGCCGCATCGATCTGGCGGACCTGTTCGCGAACCGGGAGGGCGGGCTGGCGGCGGTGCAGGCGAGCTTCTGCCCGTCGCTGCGGCGCGAAGTGGAAGAGCGGCGCAGCGGCGAGGAATCGCAGGAGGAAGTGGAATGCCCGCCCGCGGCCGAGCATCCGGTGACCCTTGTCCCGGGCGAGGACGGCCGCGCCGTGGCGATGATGGCGCTGCTCAACCCCTATGTGGTCGGCAGCTGGGCGGAAGGGCCGTACGAGGTCCAGTTCCCGGTCACGCCTCAGCTCCTGGCGGCGCTGAAGCCGGAATATCGCAGCGCGTTCGCGCTCCCGCCCGACTGACGGCTCCGGCGGCTGCGGGCGTCAGCCGCAGTGGCTGGGGCGCGGGACCGGCTCGCTGCCGTTGCGGCGGCGCCAGACGCCGTCGGGCAGGCGGTAATATTGGCCCGGCCCAACCCGGCTGGCGAAGATCTGGCAAGCGGTCGCTGCGGCGACTTCCTCGATCGTCGCGCCGCGCTGCGAGGCGAGCTGCGTGTAGCGGGCGCGGCGCTGGATGTTGATCGAATCAACCTGGGCGCGCACGTCCGCCGACGCCGAGCCGACCAGGCCCATATAACCGTCCGCCTGCTCGCCGACGACGCCACTGGCGCGAAGCTCCGCAGCGGCGTCCTGCATGACGACGGCGTAAGCGGTGCCGCCCGCGACCATCGCAAGGCCGATGCCGGCGGCGATCATCAATTTCATTCGGCGCGACATGTCAGAACACTCCTGGGTTTTGCTGTATCAACTCGCGAACGTCTTCCTGAAGCCGGACCACCACCTCCTGGCGGATGTTGATGTTGAGGTTGATCTCGATCGGCCGCTCCGGCGCGGTCACCTCGACGCACCCGCCAAGCGGGAGCAACGCCGCGCTCGCGGCCAGAGACTTGGCCAACCTTCCCATCCTCTTGCGGCTCGCATCGCGGCCTTTCCTCGTCAAGCTTGGCTGGATCATGGCACGGGCTCGCTTTCCTCATCCTGAACGTCGGTGGTGGTGGTCGGGCGGTCGCGCAGCAGGTCCGGGAGCACCGCCTGGATGAGCGGAGTGGGATCGCTGAATGAACGGGCGGTGGCGATCAGGGCCCTGAACTGGCCCTCGATGCGGATATTGAACTCGAACGGGATTCGGGCGAGCTGCGAGAAGACCCGCCCGGCCACGATCCCCGGAATGCCGCTGCCGGACGGGACGGTGGTGAGCTCCGGATTGCGGGCGATGCCGTCGAGGTCGATATTGGTGACGAACTCGCCGTCGAGCGCTCCGTCGAGCGTGAGGTCGAAGCGGCTGTAGCGAAGCGACTTGAGCGCGTTGAAGGCGAGGATGCCGTAGGCGCCGAGGTCGCGGTCGGAGAGCTCGCCGACATAGGAAAGGGTGCCGCCGGGCTGCCGCGCCGCAAGCCGGCCGCCCACGATTCGCCCGCCGCGCTGATCGAACTGCATCGGGATGATGCCGTCGAACGTGCCGGTGGCGGCGATGTTGGAAAATTCCATCTGCTGGATGAAGCGCGCGGCATCGAGGCCCACGACCTGGAAGGTCAGGTACTTGGTCGAAGGCTGGCTGAAATCGAGCAAGGTCGGCTGGAGCAGCAGCTCGCCCCCCGCGAAGGGCCAGCGGCCGCTCTCGACGGCGACGTGGTAATTGGGCCGGAGCTGGTAGCGGACGTCGCCGTCATAGACGTCGATGCCCGCGCGAACGAGGCCCATGCGCGCGATCTGCCCCGGAGCGCTGGTCAGGCCGAGCAGATCGGTGAACTCGACCGATGTGGCGAGGCCCTCGACCGGGCCGAACGGCGCCGCGAGGTTCATGTTCTGGGTGGCGAAGGTGCCGGTGCTGCGCGAGCCCGCCGAGTCCCATTCGATCCGCCCCTGGCCGGTGAGCGTGCCGCTGACCAGAGCGACGACTCCGACGGTGAGCGGAGTTAGCGCCTCGGGCTGAAAGCCTTCGCCGAAGGTGATCCCCGGCACGTCGAGCAGCGCCGTCCCGGCGCCGGTACGCAAATGATGATCGATCGTGGCTTCGGCCACTCGGGTGCCCGTGGCCGGATGGAGTAGCCACCCCGTGGCGTGAATCCGGTTGTCGGCGAGGGTGAGGCGGAAATCCTCGCTCACCAGCGGGTGGAAGCGATCAGGATCCTGCTCATCCGCCACTCGAAGCCGCCCCGCCATTTCCAGGTTGCCGCGGCGCACCTGCCACCGCCCGGCGCCTTCGCTCACCAGCAGCGGCACGTTGGCGATCTTCCCGGCCAGGCCGGCATAAGTGCCCGCGACACCGCCGCCGGCGAAGCGCCCGGCAAGGGTCGCCGCATCGAGCCGGGTGGCTCCCGTTCCACTGCCGAGCCGCACCGCCAACCGGTCGGCCGTGAAGCCGGCCAGGTCGACCCGCATCCGCTCCGCCGCCAAAGCGACGGGCGCCTGGCCCAGCCGGCCGGCGAAACGCGGCCCGCGCAGCTCCGCCCCCGCCTGAAGGCGACCGCCCGGCTCCTGCCAGCCCAGCGCGTGGCCAGTCGGAC
>DASZEO010000277.1:0-8475 GCA_035940755.1 Allosphingosinicella sp.
GCAGTCGAACGGCGGCCTCACCGACGCCGCCGCCTTCCGCGGCAAGGACGCGATCCTCTCGGGCCCGGCTGGCGGTATCGTCGGCATGGCGCGCACCGCCGAGCAGGCGGGGTTCGGCCAGGTGATCGGCTTCGACATGGGCGGGACGTCGACCGACGTCTCGCATTTCGCCGGCACCTACGAGCGCACCAGCGAACGGGCCGTGGCCGGCGTTCGGGTGCGTGCGCCGATGCTCGAAATCCACACGGTGGCGGCGGGCGGCGGGTCGATCTGCTTCTATGACGGGCGGCGCTTCCGCGTCGGCCCCGACAGCGCCGGTGCGGTCCCAGGGCCGGCCTGCTACCGCCGCGGCGGGCCGCTCACCGTCACCGACTGCAATGTCGTCCTCGGCAAGATCCGGCCCGAGCATTTCCCGTGCGTGTTCGGCCCCGGCGGCGACCAGCCTATCCACGCGGAAGCGTCGCTCGCGCGCTGCGCCGAGATCGCCGAACGCGCCGGCCTCAGCCCGCGCGCCGCCGCCGAGGGCTTCATCCGGATCGCCGTCGACAACATGGCCAACGCCATCAAGCAGATCTCGATCGCCCGCGGCCACGACGTCACCCGCTACACGCTGCAATGCTTCGGCGGCGCCGGCGGCCAGCATGCCTGCCTCGTCGCCGACGCCCTCGGCATCGGCCGGGTGATGATCCACCCGCTCGCCGGCGTGCTCAGCGCCTACGGCATGGGCCTCGCCGACATGGTCGAGCTTCGCCAGCGTAGCCTGGCCGGCGCCGACCTGGAGCAGGTGCTGGGCGAGCTCGAGGCGGAGGCCTGCGCCGCGCTTCGCGCGCAGGGCGTGGAGGCGCCGGAAGTCCGCCGCCGCGCCGCGCTTCGCTACGAAGGCAGCGACACCGCGCTTGAGGTCGAAGTGGGCCCGGCGATGGACGCCGCGTTCGAGGTGGCGCACCGCACCCGCTTCGGCTTCGTCTCCGAAGCGCCCGTGATCGTCGAGACGGCGATCGTGGAGGCGGTAGGAAGAGGGGAGTATCAGCAATCCTCCCCGGTACGGGGAGGGGGACCAGCCGAAGGCTGGTGGAGGGGGCGCAGCGGCGGTGACGGGCCCCCTCCACCACCCGCTGTCGCGGGCGGTCCCCCTCCCCGTTCCGGGGAGGATGTGCTCGACCGCGCCTCACTCTCCCCGGGCGAATGCGTGTCCGGCCCCGCAATCATCGTCGACGAAGCCGCCACCACCGTGGTGGAGCCCGGCTGGCGGGCCCAGGTTGACCCGCTCCACAACCTGATCCTCACCCGCGCGGCTCCCCGGGAGGCGGCGCGGGCGATGGGCACCGAGGCCGACCCGGTCATGCTCGAGGTGATGGGCAATCTGTTCATGGCCATCGCCGAGGAAATGGGCGTGGCGCTCCAGAACACAGCCTCTTCGGTCAACATCAAGGAGCGGCTGGATTTCTCCTGCGCCGTCTTCGACCGCGGCGGCAGCCTGATCGCCAACGCGCCGCACATCCCGGTCCACCTCGGCTCGATGGGGGATTCGATCCGCACCGTCATCGAGGCGCGCGGCGGCGGGCGCGACGGGCGCGGCATCCTTCCGGGCGACGTCTATGTCCTCAACGCGCCTTATCGCGGCGGGACCCACCTGCCCGACGTTACGGTAATCATGCCGGTCTTTGCAGCGGAGGGGGACGCCGATCGGGCCTGGTTCGTCGCCGCCCGCGGCCACCACGCCGACATCGGCGGGATCGAGCCAGGATCAATGCCTCCGGCCAGCCGCACGGTCGAGGAGGAAGGCGTCCTGATCGACAATTTCCTGCTCGTCGATGCGGGCCGCTTCCGCGAGGCCGAGATGCGTGCGCTGCTCGGCTCGGGCGAATGGCCGGCGCGTAATCCCGTTCGCAACATCGCCGACCTCAAGGCCCAGATCGCAGCCTGCGCGCGCGGCGCCAACGAGCTGCGCCGGGTCGCCGGCGAGTACGGGCGCGAGGTGATCGACGCCTACATGGCGCACGTCATGGCCTATGCCGAAGAGGCGGTTAGGCGCTTGATCGGCAGGCTTTCGGACGGATCCTTCAGCTATGAAATGGACAATGGCGCCGCCGTCTGCGCGGCGATCTGGGTCGATCCGGAGACGCGATCCGCGCTCGTCGACTTCGCCGGCACCAGCGCGCAGCAGCCGAACAATTTCAACGCGCCCTATTCGATCTGCCGCGCCGCGACCCTCTACGTCTTCCGCACCATGGTCGACGATGCCATCCCGCTCAACGACGGCTGCATGCGCCCGGTCACCTTGAAGGTGCCGGAAGGATCGATGCTCAACCCGCATTATCCGGCGGCGGTCGTCGCAGGCAACGTTGAAACCAGCCAGGTGATCACCGACTGCCTGTTCGCCGCCGCTCGAGCGCTTGCGCCGAGCCAGGGGACGATGAACAACTTCACCTTCGGCAACGAACGCTATCAGTATTATGAGACCATCGCAGGCGGCGCCGGCGCCGGACCCGGCTTCGACGGGGCCAGCGCGGTGCACACCCACATGACCAACAGCCGCCTCACCGATCCGGAAATACTCGAGACGCGCTACCCGGTGCTTCTGGAGCGCTTCGCCATTCGCCGCGGCTCGGGCGGGGAGGGCGCTCAGCGCGGCGGCGACGGCATCGAGCGGCGCATCCGCTTCCTTGAGCCGATGCACGCGGCGATCCTCTCCAACCGGCGCCGGGTCGCCCCCCGCGGCATTGAAGGCGGCGGCGACGCGGCACCCGGAGTGAACAAGGTGGTCCGCGCCGACGGCCGCGAGGAATTGCTCTCGGCCACCGCTTCGGCCGATATGGCGGCAGGCGACACGTTCGTCATCCAGACTCCGGGAGGAGGGGGCTATGGGGCCAGGTGAGGGAAAATCCTCCCCGGGACGGGGAGGGGGACCATGCGAAGCATGGTGGAGGGGGCCCGCCGCTCCGCTGCCCGGGCACTGGGCCCCCTCCACCGTCCGCTTCGCGGCCGGTCCCCCTCCCCGTGCGGGGGAGGATCGTCAATGACCAATTACTTCGTTCTCGCGGGCATCCTGATCGTCGTCGCCGGCTTCGCGCTCCGGCTGAACCCGATGCTGGTCGTCAGCGCCGCCGCGCTGGCCACCGGGCTTATTGCCGGCAAGTCGCCCATTGAGGTCATCTCGCTGCTCGGCAAGGCGTTCAACGACAACCGGATCATCGCGATCGTCTGGATCGTGCTGCCGGTGGTGGGGCTGCTCGAGCGGTTCGGCCTGCAGCAGCGCGCCGCCCGGCTGATCCGAGCGATGAAGGCGGCGACCGCGGGACGGCTGCTCCTGGTCTATCTCATCTTCCGCCAGGGGACCTCCGCCCTCGGCCTCACCTCGATCGCCGGCCACGCGCAGACGGTCCGCCCGCTGGTGGCGCCGATGGCGCTGGCGGCGGCGGAAAAGCAGCATGGCGAGCTCGAGGAGGCGAGCGCCGAGCGGGTCAAAAGCTTCTCGGCCGCGACGGACAATATCGGCCTGTTCTTCGGCGAGGACATTTTCATCGCCATCGGCTCGATCGTCCTCATCCAGGCGACGCTCGCGGGCGCCGGATACAATTTGCGCCCGCTCGACCTGGCCGTCTGGGCGATCCCGACCGCGATCTGCGCCACCTTGATCCACAGCTTCCGGCTGCTCCGCCTCGACCGGTCGCTTCGGCGGCGGCTGATATGATCACCATCCAGTGGGCCTATTCGCTGGCCGGGCTGATGTTCGCGGCCTTCGCGCTGCTGAGCGCGCTCGACCGCACCAATCGCAAGCGCTTCGGCAATGCGGCTTTCTGGGGGCTGATGGCGATGAGCCTGCTCGGCGGCGACGCCTTCGCCCGGCTTCCTGCGCTCAACCTGACGCAGCTGGGCGGCAGCCTCTATCTCGCCGGGCCTGAGCTGGCGAACCTGCTCAACGGCCTGCTTGTGCTCGCGCTGGCCGCCCTGGCGGGCTTCGGCGCGCTCGGCCGAAGCGCGCCGGCGACGACCAGCGAGGGCGAGCGCGAAACCTGGTCGCACCAGCTCGGCAACAAGCTGTTCCTCCCGGCTTTGATCATCCCCGCCACCGCCTTGGCCGGAACGCTCCTCTACAAATACACCCCGCTCGGCACGATGGGCTGGATCGAGGACAAGCGCGAGACCTACATCTTCCTGTGTCTCGGTGCTCTGCTCGCTTTGCTGGTCCTCCACGCCTGGCTGAAGCCGCCGGCCTCGGCCTCGCTTCAGGAAGGGCGGCGGCTGATCGACGCGATCGGCTGGGCGGCCGTGCTTCCGCAGATGCTCGCCGCGCTGGGCGCCGTCTTCGCCGCGGCGGGCGTGGGTACGGTGATCGGCGAGATGACCGGCGCCGTCATCCCGGAAGGCAGCGTGTTCCTGACCGTCCTCGTCTACGCGCTCGGCATGGCCATGTTCACGATGATCATGGGTAACGCCTTCGCGGCCTTTCCGGTCATGGCTTCCGCGATCGGCGTGCCGCTGCTGATCCAGGCCTATGGCGGCAACCCCGCCGTGATCGGCGCGATTGGCATGCTGGCCGGCTTTTGCGGGACTTTGATGACGCCGATGGCCGCCAACTTCAATCTCGTGCCGGCGGCGCTGCTGGAGCTCAAGGACCAGAACGGAGTCATCAAGGCCCAGGTCGGCACCGCGATCCCGCTGCTGCTGGTCAACATCGCGCTGATCTACTTCCTCGCATTCTGAGGGAGGGGAGGGGCATGACGCATAGCCTCACCGCCGAGACGGCCAACCGCTTCGCCCACATCGCGCTCGGCCACGTCGGGCGAGAATATCCGCACAAGCTCGACCATGTGCTTGAGGGGCCGGAGGACGTGCTCGGGCCGCGCGAGCTTCACCCGATCTTCTTCGGCAGCTTCGACTGGCACAGCTGCGTCCACGGCTATTGGCTGCTGCTTAGGACCCGGCGGCTGTTCCCCGGCCTTCCGGCGGCGCCGCGCGTGAAGCAAATGCTCGACGAGACGCTGACGGCCGACAACGTGGCGGGCGAACTCGCCTATCTCGACCGCGCCTATACCGGCGGCTTCGAGCGTCCTTACGGCTGGGCGTGGCTGCTGGCGCTCCACGCCGAGGCGCAGCGCCACGAGGACGAATGGGCCCAGAACCTGGCGCCGCTCGCCCGCGCCTTCGCCGACCGCTTCACGCACTTCCTGCCCAAGCTCACCTACCCGATCCGCACCGGCACCCATTTCAACACCGCCTTCGCGATGATCCTGGCGCTCGAATGGTCGGAGGCGAACGATGCTCCTCTCGCGGATCTGATCCGCAGCCGCGCCGCCGATTATTATGGCAAGGATCGAAATTGCCCCGCCTGGGAGCCCGGCGGCGACGACTTCCTCTCACCCACATTGACCGAGGCGCTGCTGATGCGGCGGGTGCTGGCGCCGGAGCCGTTCCGCGCCTGGTTCGCCGCCTTCCTGCCCAAGCTGGCAGGGGGCGAGCCGCGAAGCCTGTTCACCCCCGCTTTCGTGTCGGATCGCTCGGACGGCAAGATCGCCCATCTCGACGGCGTCAATCTGAGCCGCGCCTGGTGCTGGTGCGGCCTCGCGGATTCCCTGGATCCGGCCAGGGCCGACCTTGCCCGCCGCACCGCCGGAGCCCATCTCGCCGCCAGCCTGCCCCATGTCGCCGGCGACTATATGGGCGAGCACTGGCTCGCAACCTTCGCACTGCTGGCGCTGGAGGGCATGAATTCAT
Source organism: Allosphingosinicella sp. (assembly GCA_035940755.1). Taxonomy (GTDB): domain Bacteria; phylum Pseudomonadota; class Alphaproteobacteria; order Sphingomonadales; family Sphingomonadaceae; genus Allosphingosinicella. The sequence goes on from DASZEO010000277.1 coordinate 5,719, forward strand.
CTTCCGACTAGCCGACGAACGCATTGTTGGCCAATGGCCGGCATGTTAGGATCGCCAGAGGGGAGATGAACATGGCGATCCAGTATTTGGACGATGATGTGGTCGATCTTCGCCGGGCCAACGGCAAGACCTGGCAATATTATTGGGGCGATGCCTGCGAGGTTATAGCTGAAGACGCTCAAGGGAAGCATGTTCGTATCCACGGCTTGAAAGGCGTCGTTGACGAAGGATTGATTTCAGCCTCGGCCAAGTTACGCCCCGCCGGACTGCTGAGAATGTCGATGGTCGACGTCCAGCAGGGCGATGGACTGATCATCGACACACCGGAGGGCAAGGTCATCTTCATCGACGGCGGCGACAACGTCCTATTCGCCCGGCATGCGGCCGCGCGCTACCGCGGCACCACGGCCGACGATCCGCTGATCGTCGACGCGGTGGTGGTTACTCACGGGGATGCCGACCATTTCGAGGGGCTGACCGAGCTCGCGAAATCCGAGAGCCATGACACGCGCCGCAAGCGGGTGTTCGTCGCGCCCCGCCGGGTCTACCATAATGGATTGGCGAAGCGCCCCGGCAAGCTCGCCGGCAAGAAACGGCGGGACGAGGATATGTTCGGCGCGACCGCGGAGCATGATCACCAGCTCTATTGCCTCGATCTCACCGACGACCCGTCCGCTCTTGCGAACGACGAGCTCAACGAGCCGTTCCAGCGCTGGAAGAAGACCATCCAGTCCTGGAGGGAGCGGCTGCAGCAGGTCCAGAACGAGACTCTCGAAGTTCGGCGGCTGGATCACACCGCGACCGACGCTTTCGACTTTCTCCACGAGGAAGGGATTACTGTCGATCTGCTCGGGCCGATCGTCGAGCAGGTGGGAGGGGTTGCCGGCCTTCCGTTTCTTGTCGAGCCGCCTGACGATGCTGAATTGATGCTCGGCGTCAAACCGCCGAAAAAGTCGAAGGCATGGTCCGCCTCGCATACGATCAACGGCCACTCCATCGCCTTCCGCCTGAGTTACGGCAACGTTCGGTTCCTGTTTACCGGCGACATGAACGAGGAGGCGATGAATCGCCTGCATTCGGCCCTGCCCGGCGCCTCCCTGGCGGCGGAAGTGCTGAAGGCGCCGCACCATGGGTCGGCCGATTTCAACCTGGCGTTTCTGGAGGAGGTAAAGCCGGTCGTGTCGCTCATCTCGTCCGGCGACGAGAGCGAAGCCAAGGAATATATACACCCCCGGGCGACCTTGATGGCCGCGCTCGGCAAGGCTTCCCGGACAACGCCTGCCGTGATCTTCTGCACCGAGCTTGCGGCCTTCTTCAAGGCGCGGACCTATGTGCAGGATCCGCAAGTGCCGAACCGGCGCTTCTTCGCCTTCGAGAGGACCAATTTCGGCATCGCTCACGTCCGGACGGACGGAAAGCGCGTGCTTGCTTTCACCCACTCCGGCAAGAAGGGCGCGAACGAAGCCTACCGCTTCGATGTCAAGGCCGACGGCACCGTCCGCTTTGCGGCCAAGGTCGTGAAGCGCAGCGCCCCCGGTTGATGAGGGCGAGGCGCGTGTCGGCATGGTTTACAATTCGTTAGCGGCCGCCCCGGCATTAACCTTCGAAGCCCGCATTCTGCCGTCACTGGCCCGCTTCTTGCTCGTTTTGCGGCATGTGGCAGAAGTTCAGAAGGTTGTTCGTCATCAAGACCCGCTGGGAGGCGTTGGCGGTGACCTATGCCGTCGCCGCGGGGGCGGTGGAGCGCGGCTTCCACTATGTCGAGCGCTTCCCCGGCGTCGGCGGCTGGCTCCTGTTCGCCGCCTGCACCGGAGTGGTTTTCATGGTCGGCGGCAAGCTGATGGACCTCACTCGCAAGGATTGCGGCGAGCGCCGGCGCAAGAGCGATTTCGTCCCACAGCGCTGAGGCCGGAACAGCAGCCGCGCCCCGCCGGTTGTCGCTTCCGTATCGCAGGAGCATGAGCATGTCCGATCCGGCAAAGCCCGAAAAGACCACCGGCGCGCGCGGCGCCGGCCAGTCCGGCGGCGGCCCCTATCCCAATCCCCACACCGGCAAGGACGGCGGCGGCAGCGACGGCTATGGAGGTCATGGCGGACAGAGCGAGATGGAATATCACGGCACCGGGCAGCTCGGCAAAGACAAGGTCGCCGGCAACGCCAACGCTCCGGCCAAGGGCACCAAGCCGGACCCGCGGTAGCGCGCTCACCAACTTTTAGCGCAATTTCCCAACCGGCGGCAGGCGAATTTCCGCCGCCGATCGGCGGCGCGCACACGGAAATCGCGGTTTTCAGCCAAAAACCGCAACTGGCACGCTCCTTGTTACCTTGTGGGCATCGAGTTTCCACAAAGGTCCAAGGGAGCAAGGCAATGGTCAACTTCACCAACATCAACCGCATCGCCACCGCAGCGGTCGGCGCGCTCGTCATCTCCACCGCCTGCGTGGCGTCGGCCGTCGGCCCCGCCGCAGCGAACGACAGCCCCGCCGTCGGCTACGCCGCGGTTCAGGTCCCCGCTTCGGCTCAGGCCAACGCCTGAGGCGCGGGCCAAGCGGCCGGAGGGCAGCCCACCCCCTGACTGGCTCTCCGGCCGCCGCCCATCCTTTCGAGAATCCGGAGCATCGAGATGAGCATCTTCTCCCGCACCCGCGACATTATCGCCGCCAACGTCATCGACCTCGTGAATCGGTCGGACGACCCGGCGAAGACGATCCGGGTCATCATCCTGGAAATGGAGGAGACTCTGGTCGAGGTGCGCGC
>DASZEO010000278.1:0-8691 GCA_035940755.1 Allosphingosinicella sp.
GGATAAGGTGGGTATCGCCCACCGCGCCAAGCACCGGCCGTCCCAGCTGTCAGGCGGTCAGCAGCAGCGTGTCGCCGTCGCCCGGGCCCTTGTCGCCAACCCCAAGCTGATCCTCGCCGACGAGCCGACCGGCAACCTCGACACCGCCCACGGCGAGGAAGTGATGAAGATGCTCCAGCAGCTCAACTCCGAGGGCTCGACCATCGTCATGGTGACCCACTCGCCCGCCCACGCCGATTATGCCGGACGCGTCGTCAACATGCTCGACGGCCGAATCCTAGTCGAGCACCGGCGCGCCGCCTGAACCGACCCGCTGCCGCAAAGAGGAGGAATCGCCATGTGGCGCAATTACGTGACGGTGGGGGTTCGGGCGCTGGTCAAGAACAAGACCTACGCCTTCATCAACATCTTCGGTCTGGCGATCGGCCTCGCCGCCTGCCTGATGCTGCTCCTCTACGTGCGCTATGAAACGACTTACGACGAGTCGCTCCCGAACGCGGAGAACACCTATCAATTCCAGACGCACTACCGGTCCAAGCAGACCGGCGAAGAAAATGACCTGCAGATGGCGGCCTATGTCTCCGGCCAGCGGCTGAAAGCGGATTTCCCCCAGATCGAGCGCATGGTCTACGCGCTGTCGGCCGAGCCGGTGATCAACCGCAACGGCGAGGCCCTGCCGACGAACGACGTCCTGCTGGTCGACAACCTCTTCTTCGACGTCCTTCGTTTCCCCTTCGCTCAGGGCAACCCGCTGACGGCGCTTGCGCACCCGAATTCAGTCGTCCTGACGCAAAGCGAGGCGCGGCGGATCTTCGGCACCGAAAACGTGCTCGGCCGCACGCTGACCATGATCTCGCGCGGGATCACCATCGACTATCGAGTCACCGGCGTAGTGCGGGATCTTCCACGCAACAGCCATGCCCGCTTCACCATGGTCGCGCGGATCGACCTCAACCGGTGGTTCGCTGACCAGCCCAATTTCCTCACCTGCTGGGGCTGCCAATCCGGCTGGGTCTATTTCACGTTGCGGCCGGGCAGCGATCCGGCCGCCATCCAGGCCGCGCTGCCGGCGTGGGAACGGCGGAACATTCCGACCCAGCGCACCGGAAGCCTCTCGTACAATGCCGGCGAAGAGGAGGATTGGCGGGTCACCAACATTCGCGACGTCCACCTCGGAGTCGCCCAAGACGGCAGCATGCGGCCGGGCAACGACCGGCAGACGATCGTGACCTTCACCATCATCGCCTTCCTGATCCTCGGCATGGCCTGCGTCAACTTCACCAACCTCGCCACCGCCCGCGCCAGCCAGCGGGCGCGCGAGGTGGCGCTGCGCAAGGTCCTGGGCGCCAACCGGCAGCAACTGATCACGCAGTTTCTGGCGGAATCGATCCTCATCGCGGCGATCGCCATGGTGCTTGCACTGGCCCTGGTCGAGCTGCTGCTGCCGCCTTTGGGCAACTTCCTCGATGCCGATCTCCAGATGCGTTACTTCGGCCTGGGAGGCATGTTGCTGCCGATCCTGCTTCTGACGCTCGTCGTCGGTGCCGCCGGCGGAGTCTATCCGGCCCTTTATCTCAGCCGCTTCCAGCCGGCGGTGGTGCTCAAGGCGAACAAGTCCTCGGCCGACGCCTCGGGTTCGGGAGCACTGCGCAACGTGCTCGTCATCGGCCAGTTCGCCGTCTCGATCGGCCTCATCATCTGCACCGCGGTGGTATACGCGCAGACCGTCTACGCCCGCACCGTCGATCCCGGATATCACCGGGACGGCCTCATCCAGATCGAGAATCTGGGCCGCCGCCAGCTCGAAACGCGCGCCGATTCGATCACCGAGGAGATGGCGCGCGTGCCCGGCGTAGTTTCGGTCGGACGGTCCGGCATCGGCGTCGCCACGAGCAACAACAACAATACGGGCGTGCAGCTGCCTGGCCAGGCGGAGCCGGTGAACATCGGCAATTATTCCGTGGACATCGGCTTCTTCCGAACCATGGGGATCGACCTCGTCGCCGGCCGCCTGTTCGACGAGAACCGCCCCGGCGACGATTCGACCCTTCCTTATCCGGCCTCGGATGATCAGGAGCGGGCCCTCGTCGCCCGCGGGATCAATGTCGTCATCAACGAGCTTGCAGCGCGGCGCATGGGCTTCCGCAGCCCTCAGGAAGCGGTCGGCAAGACCATCATGGTCACCTATTTCGATCCCGAAGACGGCCTCGTGCCGACCCACATCATCGGTGTGGTGAGGGACTCGCGCTTCCGCTCGATCCGCGAGCCGATCGACCCGATCATGTTCCGGCTGGACCGCACCTTCGCCGGCACGCTGCTCGTCCGCTACGACGGGCGTGACGCGGCCGGAGCTCGCGAGCGCATTGAGCGGGCGTGGAAGCGCCTAGCGCCTGACGTTCCCTATGACGGCGTGTTCAGCGAGGACAAGGTCGCCGAGCTCTATACGGCCGAGCAAGCGCGGGCGAAGGTGTTCGCCGGCTTCGCGATCCTGGCCGTGATCGTCGCCTGCCTTGGCCTCTTCGGCCTTGCCGCCTTCACTGCCGAGCGGCGGACGAAGGAGATCGGAATCCGCAAGGTGCTCGGTGCGCGTACCCGCGACATCGTGCGCCTGCTCGCCTGGCAATTTTCCAAGCCGGTGATCATCGCGAACCTGATCGCCTGGCCGGCGGCCTGGTGGGCCATGCGCAAGTGGCTCGACAATTTCGACGCCCGCATAGACCTCGGGCCGACACCCTTTCTCGCCGCCGGATTACTGGCCCTGGCGATCGCCATCGGCACGATTGCGGGTCATGCCTTCCGGGTCGCCCGAGCCAATCCGATCCACGCGCTGAGGTACGAATAGGAGCGGAGGGTAGGGCGATGTGGCGCAATTATCTGACAGTCGCCCTGAGGGTCCTCACCAAGGAGCGGACCTACGCCTTCATCAACGTGGTGGGCCTGGCGCTCGGCCTTGCCGCCTGCCTCGCGCTGCTGCTCTACGTTCGCTACGAGCGCAGCTACGACAGCTGGCTGCCCGGCCACGACGACGTCTACGAGTTGCAGACCTTCTACACCGACTCGCAAACCGGCGAGGCGGGGGCGATGCAGATGACCCAATATGTCGCCGGCACGACGCTGCGCCAGCACGTCCCCCAGATCGCGAACGGCGTCTATGCGATGACGAGCATGCCGACCGTCCTTCGCGGACGCGAGGCACTGGGGATCGAGCGAGCGCTGATGGTCGACGGCAATTTGCTCGACATCCTCCGGCTGCCGCTGGCCTACGGCGATCCTCGGACGGCGCTCAGCCGCGTCGGCGCCGTGCTGCTCAGCGAGGCCGAGGCCCGGCGCATATTTGGGGACGCCAATCCGGTCGGACGCACCGTCACGCTCGTCGAGCATGGTGCCCATGTGGACCACGCCGTCACCGGCGTCTTTCGCGACCTGCCGCGCAACTCCTCGCTTCGCTTCGGCATGATCGTGCGCTTCGATCCGCCGTCATTCTTCGCCGATCAGCCTGAATGGCTGACCTCGTTCGGCGACTTCAACGGCTGGTACTTCCTGCGCCTGCGCCCGGGCGCGGATCCGGCGACGGTGCACGATGCGATGCCCGCCTGGCGCGACCGCTACATGCCGCCGGCGATGGAGGACGGCCGCGTGACCCGTCCCGGCGAAGGGTTCGAATGGCGGCTCGTCAATATCGGCGACGTCCATCTCGGCGAGGCGCAGGCGGCGACGATGACCGAGGGCAACGATCAGCGCACCTTGATCACCTACACCGTCGCCGCTCTGCTGATCCTCGGCATCGCCTGCTTCAACTTCGTCAACCTCGCGACCGCACGAGCGCTTCGCCGCGCCCGGGAGGTCGCCCTTCGCAAGGTGCTCGGGGCAAGCCGGCGGCAGCTGATCGTGCAGTTCCTGGGCGAATCGATCCTGGTGGCGGTTGCGGCGATGCTGATCGCCCTCGCCTTGCTCGAGCTCGCGCTTCCGGCGCTTAGACGGGTGCTCGATGCCGATCTCGGCGTGGACTATGGCGGCGACCCGCTGTTCATCGGCGCGATCCTGGCGCTCGTGCTGCTCGCCGGCGCGGTCGGCGGCCTCTATCCGGCCTTTTACGTCTCCCGATTTCAGCCGGCGCTGGTTCTGAAGTCCTCCGCCGCGACGCCCGAGACGGGGCGCAGCGGCCTTTTGCGCTCGCTGCTCGTGGTATTCCAGTTCGCCGTCTCGATCGGCCTCATCGTCTGCACGATCGTCGTTTACGGCCAGTCGGTTTACGGGTCCGTCGCGGACCCAGGATACCGCCGCGGCGGGCTTCTCCAGATCGGCATCGAGGGCATTGCCAACCCCGAGCGCGGCCGCCGCAGCGAAGCGCTGGTGCGCGAGCTCGAGCAGGTGCCTGGCGTGGTTTCCGCCGGACGCACTAGCATCGGCGTCGCGACTCCGAATCATTCCAACACCTCCCTTCATTTGCCGGGGCGGGAACCGGTGAGCCTCGGCAATTACCGTGTCGACGAGGGCTTTTTCGAGACGATGGGGATGCGGCTGGTCGCCGGCCGCGGGTTCGATGTAAACCGGCCGATGGACCGCAGCGGCGGCGCGCCGCCCGGCGCCGACCCCGCCGTGGATCAGGCGCTGATCGCCCGCGGCGCGAACGTCGTCGTCAACGAGCTCGCCGCGCGGCGCCTCGGCTTCGCCAACCCCGCCGATGCCGTCGGCGCCCGGGCCGAGGCGGCCTTCCTCGATGCGGGGCCGGTGCCGGTGACGATCGTCGGCGTCGTGAACGACACCCGTTTCCGCTCGATCCGCGAGCCGATCGACCCAATCATGTTCCGCTTCGCCGACGATTTCCTGAGCCACATCGTCGTGCGCTACGACGGCATCGACCCGGCGGCAGTGCGCGAGCGGGTCCGGCGCGTGTGGCAACGCGTCGAACCCGATGTGCCGTTCGACGGAGAGTTCAGCGAAGACATCGTCGAGCGGCTCTATGGGCAGGAGCAGGCGCGAGCCTCCGTCTTCGCCGGCTTCGCCTGTCTCGCTTTGACGATCGCCTGCCTCGGCCTGTTCGGGCTGGCCGCGCTGACTGCCGAGCGGCGCACCAAGGAGATCGGCATCCGCAAGGTCCTGGGTGCCCGCACCCGCGACATCGTCCAGCTGCTCGCCTGGCAATTCTCGAAGCCCGTGATCGTCGCCAACCTGATCGCCTGGCCGGCGGCGTGGTGGGCGATGCGCGAGTGGCTGAACACGTTCGACGCGCGGATCGGCCTGGGGCCGGAGCCTTTCGTTCTAGCGGCGGTGCTCGCCCTTGTCCTCGCGATCGGCACGATTGCCGGTCATGCGATCAAGGTCGCGCGCGCCAACCCGATCCATGCGCTGCGCTATGAATAGGAACCGATCCATGAAGAAGCTCACCGCCTGCGCCGTGCTGGCCTTCGGCCTTGCCGCGGCGCCGCCCTCGTCGGCGACGCAAATGTCCGCGGTGGCGCTGGCGAGCGCCGGCACGATTCATGAGGGCTCCCGAATCACCGTGCAGCGTGACGGGGAGTTGATGGTCGAAGGGTCAGGACGTGCCGCGCGCGCGGCACGCGCCGCCGCGCCGTTTACGGCCATCGAAGTCGAAGGGCCGACGACGCTGGAAGTGATCGTCGGTCAACGCGAATCGATTGAGGTCGAGGCAGACGACAACCTGCTGGACCGGATCACGACCGAGGTCGACGGCACGATTCTTCGAATAGGCACGAGCGGCGCGTTCCGAACGCGGATGACGCCGGTCGTTCGGGTGACGGTTCGCGGGCTGGAGCGTGTGAAGCTGCGCGGCAGCGGCGATGCGTGGATCCGCGGCATCGACGGCGATCGGCTCGATCTGGTTCTTCAGGGCTCAGGCGATCTCCACGCCGAGGGCCGCGCCGGCGCAGTCACCGCCGACCTGTACGGATCCGGGAACATGGAGCTCGAGCGCCTCAGCGCACCGGCCTTCGACGTGTCGCTTTACGGTACGGGCAACGTCCGGGTTCACGCCACCGGCACCCTTTCCGCGGCGGTCTACGGCACCGGCCGAATTGCCTTCAGCGGCGATCCCCAGATCCTCCGCCGCGCCGTCTACGGTCCTGGCAGCATCGCCCGGATCGGGAGATGAGGAGCTCTCCAATGGCAGCACGCGCACGATCGGGAAGAGACTGCCATGTGGCTTAACTATCTCACCGTCGGCCTTCGCTCGCTCGCCAGGAGCAAGGCCTATACGGCGATCAACGTGTTCGGCCTCGCCATCGGCATGGCCTCGTGCATCCTGATCCTGATCTTCGTCCGGCACGAGCTCAGCTACGACAGCTGGCTTCCCAATGCCGAGCGCACCTACCAGCTGCAGAGCGAGCGGGTCGCGACCGACGAGCCGGCGCAATACCTGCAGACCAGCTTCTACCCCGCCGCTGCCGGGCTGAAGCAGGATTTCCCCGACGTCGAGCAGGCCGTCGGCACCTTCCTGTCGCGGCCGATCGTGATGCTGAACAACCAGCCGGTCTATGCCGACCTGCTGATGGCTGACCCCGCCTTCTTCCAGGTGCTGGAGCTGCCCTTCGTCCGCGGCAATGCCCGCACCGCGTTGCGCGATCCGGACTCGCTGGTCCTCACCGAAACCGAAGCTCGCAGGCATTTCGGCACCGTCGACGCGCTCGGGCGAACGCTGACGGTGATCCGCGCCGGGCGAGCCAGCAACATGCAGGTAACCGGCGTGCTGCGGGACCTGCCGGACAACAGCCACCTCGCTTTGACGATGGTGAGCCGGCTCACCGCCGCCGCCTTCCCCGACGATCCCGAAGCGTTGACGGCCTGGAACCGGATCCCCGGCCCGGTCTACGTGCGGCTTCGGCGCGGGGCCAACCCGGCGGCGATCAATGCTCAGCTGCCGGCCTGGGAGCAGCGCCGGATCCCGCGCGAGAGCACCGGCACCGGCGAGATGAGCCGCGCCGACCGGTGGGCGCTTCGGTTGACCAGCGTGCGTGACGTCCACCTGGGCGAGTTCCAGGGCAATGCGATGACCCCGGGCAGCGACATGCGCACGATCGTCACCTTCTCGATCGTCGCGCTGCTGATCCTCGCCATCGCCTGCGTCAACTTCGCCAACCTCACCACCGCGCGGGCGACGGCCCGGCTTCGCGAGGTGGCGCTTCGCAAGGTACTCGGCGCCCGCCGCCACCAGCTGATTGCGCAGTTCGTCGGCGAGGCGGTGCTGCTCGCCGCGTTCGCCGCGTTCGCCGCCTTGGCCCTTGTTGAGCTAATGCTGCCGCTGCTCGCCGAGCTCCTCGATGTGAAGCTCGGCTTCGGCTATTTCGGCTCGGGCGGGCTGCTGCTTCCGGTGGTCGTCCTGACCCTGCTCGTCGGCGCGGCCGGCGGCGGCTACCCGGCCTTCTACCTCTCCGGCTTTCGCCCCGTCGCGATTCTCAAAGGCGGCCGCGGCGACGGCGGCAGCGCAGGGCGCTTCCGCACGGCGCTCGTGGTCGGGCAGTTCGCGGTGTCGATCGGCCTGATCGTGTGCACCGCGGGCGTCTATGCGCAGACCGTCTATCTGCAGAATTCGGACGCCGGCTATCGCCGCGACGGCTTGCTCATCGTCGACAATCTCGCCCGGGCGCAGGTCGAGCCGCTCGCCGAGACGCTGGCGCGCGAGGTCGGCCGCGTCGAGGGCGTCACCGCGGTCGGACGCACCGAGATCAGCCCCGCCGACGACGGCTGGAGCACCACCCACGTCGAGATCCCCGGCCGCACCGAGCCGGTGGGGCTGGGCGTCTACAACATCGACTACGGCTTCTTCGACGCGATGGGTATGAGGCTGCGCGCGGGCCGCACTTTCTCGCCGCGCAACGCGCTCGACGACGCCACCCTCCTCGGCAGCGACGACGAGACTGCTCTGGAGCGGCGGGGGATAAACGTCGTCGTCAGCGAGAGCGGGGCTCGGCAGCTCGGGTGGGGCCCCGACGCCGCCGTCGGCAAGCAGATCAGGATCGGCGCCGTGCCGGCGACGATCGTCGGAGTGGTGGGGGACGTCCAGTACCGCTCCGCCCGCGACGACCTGGAGCCGATCCTCTACGTGCTCACGACCGCCGGTCACGACGCGATGGTCGTCCGCTTCGCCGATGCCGCGCCGAGCGCCGTCATGGAGCGAATCCGCGCCGTCTGGCGCCGCCTTGTCCCGGACGTACCGTTCGAAGCCGGCTTCGCCCAGGACCGGGTGGCCGAGCTCTACCGCAGCGAGCAGGGCAGGGGCGAGCTGTTCGCGCTGTTCGCGGGGCTCGCCATCGTCATCGGCTGCCTCGGCCTTTACGCCCTCGCCGCCTTCGCCGCCGAGCGCCGCACGCGCGAGATCGGCATCCGCAAGGTGCTCGGCGCGCGCACCCGGGATATCGTGCGCCTGCTGATCTGGCAGTTCCTTCGGCCCGTGGTGCTCGCCAACCTGATCGCCTGGCCGGTTGCCTGGTGGGTGATGCGCGACTGGCTGAACGGCTTCAACGACCGGATCGACCTCAACCCCGCCTGGTTCGTCGCGGCCGGCATGCTGGCGCTGGCGATCGCCGCCGCGACCGTTGCCGGTCACGCGATCCGAGTGTCGCGCGCCAATCCGATCCACGCGCTGAGATACGAATGAAGACAAGAGCAGGGAGAGAAGCCGGATGTGGCGCAATTATCTGACGGTCGGATTCCGGGGGCTGACCCGCAGCAAGA
>DASZEO010000279.1:0-1986 GCA_035940755.1 Allosphingosinicella sp.
GTTCGGCGCCGGGCTCGTCGTCGCGACGCTCGTCATGGTGGTCGCCTACATCTGGTTCACGCGCGTGGTGACGGAATGGCGGGCCAAGCTTCAGCGCGAGATGAACGAGGTCGACAACCAGGCGATCGCCCGCGCCGTCGATTCGCTCCTCAACTACGAGACGGTCAAATATTTCGGCGCCGAGGAGCGAGAGACGCACCGCTATGGCCAGGCGGCGCAGGCCTTCGCCAACGCCGCGGTGCGCAACGAGACCTCGCTCGCCTGGCTCAACATCGGCCAGTCGCTGATCACCAACCTGATGATGGCCGGAGCGATGGCCCATACGGTCTGGGGCTGGAGCCGCGGCGACTTCACCACCGGTGACGTCGTGTTCGTCAACACCTTCCTCGCCCAGCTCTTCCGGCCGCTGGACATGCTCGGCTGGGTCTACCGGACCATCCGCCAGGGCCTGATCGACATGGAGGCGATGTTCGACGTGATCGACACGCCCGCCGAGATCGAGGACGCGCCGGGAGCGGCCGAGCTCAAGGTCCGGGCCGGCCACGTGCGGCTGGAGAATGTCCGCTTCGCCTACGAGCCCGAACGGGAGATCCTCAAAGGCATCGACCTGGAGGTGAAGCCGGGCACCATGACCGCGGTGGTCGGCCCGTCGGGCGCCGGCAAGTCGACCCTGTCGCGCCTCTTGTTCCGCTTCTACGAGCCGACCGGCGGCCGCATCAGCATCGACGGCCAGGACATTTCGAAGGTCACCCAGGCGAGCCTGAGGCGGGCGCTCGGCATCGTTCCGCAGGACACGGTGCTGTTCAACGACACGATCGGCTACAATATCGGCTACGGCCGCGACGGCGCGACTCAGGCCGAGATCGAAGCGGCCGCAAAGGGCGCCGCGATCCACGATTTCGTGATGGAACTGCCGAACGGCTACGATTCCATGGTCGGCGAGCGCGGGCTCAAGCTGTCCGGCGGCGAGAAGCAGCGCGTGGCGATCGCCCGCACCTTGCTCAAGGACCCGCCGATCCTGATCCTCGATGAGGCGACCAGCGCCCTCGACAGCCGCACCGAGGCGGCGATCCAGGAGACGCTCAAGTCCGTCGAGCGCGGACGGACGACCATCGTCATCGCTCACCGCCTGTCGACGATCGTGGACGCCGACCAGATCGTCGTCCTCGACGAGGGCCGCGTCGCCGAGCGCGGCACCCACGCGCAGCTGCTTCGGCAGGGCGGCCTCTATGCCGACATGTGGACCCGCCAGCAGAGCGAGCGCGAGGCGGAGGAAGAAGCGCAGGCGGCGGAATAGCGCCGAAGCGCTTGAGCTTCGGCCGGAAATGGGTTTTCATCGCGGGGAAGGGGGGAATGCGATGCGCCTTGGCCTCACCACTTTTCTGGCGCTGGCCGCGCTGGCGGCGGCGCCTGTGGCCGCGGCGGAGGATATTCGCCTTTCGCCCGGTGAAGCCGTGACGCTTCGCACCGTGGCGGGCGAGCCGCTTGCCGCTGCCGCGACCGAGCGGAGTAGGGCGGAATGGGGAGCCCATGACCTCAGATCCGCGCGCGAGCTGGTCGACCTCAACCAGAATGGCGGCGGCATCGGAACCGGAGACGATTCGGTCGCCTTGAGCGGCGGCGATGCGCCGCCGATCCCGGCGCAGACGATCCGCTTCAAGTTCTTCCACATCGCCGGGCAGCATTCGCTGCTGGTGGTCGATAACGGTCTCGACGAGGCGCTAGCTTACCGCGCCCGGATCACCGTCGCCGGGCGTACCGAGCCCACCGACGTTTGCCTCGTCCTGCCGAACCGGCGCGGGTACGAGCATTGGCCCTACGCGATCGAGCGGATCTCGCTCAGCGAGCTGCGGCCGCTGCCGTGGCAGGAAGGGGACCGGGTCACATGCGAATGATCGCCGTCTCGGTCGCCTGCATCCTGGCAGCGAGCGTCCCCGCGCAGGCCCAGCGGGTGCCGACGAGCGTCGATCCCGGCACGAACATCGA
>DASZEO010000280.1:0-3754 GCA_035940755.1 Allosphingosinicella sp.
TCGTCGGTCACCGTGAAGGTGCGGACCTGGTCGGCAGCGGCGGTCACGCGCCCGCTCCGCTCAGCCACAGGCCGACGAAGGTCAGCGCCAGCGCGCCGACGACCGAGGAAAGGACGTAGAGACCGGCGAGCCAGACATGGCCGTCAACGATCATGAAGGCAGTCTCGGCGCTGAAGGCGGAAAAGGTGGTAAAGCCGCCGAGCAGGCCGACGCCGGCGAACAGCCGCAGCGTCTCGCCGCCTCCGCCGCGGGCGATGATCAGCCCGAGCAGAAGCCCGGCGAGCAGCCCGCCCGAGAGGTTGACGATCCAGGTGCCCCACGGGAAGGCCGCGCTCAGCCGCTGCGCCGCGAACAGTGAGATGCCGTAGCGAAGGCCCGCGCCGACGCCGCCGCCGATCATGACGAGGAGGAGGCCCTGCATCGCCGCGATGTAGCGACGGGGGCCCGGCTATGCCAGTCTCTCGCTCCGGTCAGGAGAGGCCGGTAATCAGCGGCCGTTATTGACGATCAGGGCCACCTCCGAGCCGCGCTGGACCGGAGTGACGATGACGACGAAGGCGCCGTCAGTGCCTTCCTTGACGCCCCCGAGCAGATGGTCCTCGCCCCGCACCTGATGCTCGGCCGAGAAGCCGGCGCGGGTGGCGGCGCCGTGATAATAATCGAGCACGCGGCCGTAGGCGTCGCCGGTGCGGAACGTCACGATGCGCATGCGGCAATCGGCGGTGTTGGTGCCGGCCGCTTCGGTGACCTGGGCGCCCGGATAAGCGGGGAATTCGGCGGGAAGCCGGTTCGCCCATTGCGGCCCGTATTCAAGAGCTGCGCCGCACGTGCCTCCAGCCCCGGCGGCGCCCGTCGCGGCCGATGCCCGCTGCACACCGGGCCGTCCGGCCGCGCCGCCGGCGCCTTGGGCCCGAGCGGTCTCGGCTGCCGAGCCGGCCGGATATTGCGCCTGCATCGGCGTCTCGGGCGGGCGGACGCTGTTGGGGTGCGCCTGCTGCACGAGGTTGGGATCGACCAGGATCTGGTCCTCGAGCGCGCTGGTCAGCGCCGGATCGGCGCCGTTGGCGAGCAGCTCGTTGTCGAGCGCGGCGAGATTGTCGTCGTTGCCGTCGCCGCACGCGCCGAGGGCAAGCAGAGCAGCAAGTGCGGCCGTGCCAAGCGAGAATCGGGTCGGGTGGGGCATAGGAGGTTCCTCTCGAAGCGCTCCTTAGCCGAATTCGAGGTGCCGATGGGTGAGCAACTATGGTTAACGGGGGGCGATTCGGCCGCCTGTCTCATTCCTGGACTGCCAATAGGCAAAGGTTTGCGCCTGGACGGAGGCGATGAAGCGTGCCGCCTCCGGCCCCTCCCAGGGCCCTCCATAGCCCCGCTCGCGGCCCCCGCCGGCGACCCACCAGCCCTGGCCCGGAATGCCGTCGCTTTGCCGCACGACCAGCACCGCGAGCTCGGGCTCGCCCCGCTCGGCCGCCTCCCGGTCGATCGCGCCGAGCATCGCGCACAGCTGGCGCATCTTTGGGCGGGAGAAGCGGTAGCCGAGATGCTCGAGCAGCTCGCCATAGGTGAGGGCCACGCCGGCGCGGGCGGCGGCGACGAGATGCGCTCGCACCTCCTTCGGGTCGGCGAGCGGCTCGGCCACTTACCGCGCGTTGGAGAGCAGCAGCCGCCCTTCGGTGCCGCCGCCGGCGGCGGGCGTCAGGGTGACGGTGAAGCGGCCTTCATCGCGGCCCGTGCCGGAGAGGACGAAAGCGCTGCCTTGGCGACGCGCCGACTGGACGGTGAGCTGGTCGTTGCGCGCCGGATCGCGGTACCAACCGACGACCCGTTCGGGGGAATCCGGGGTGGTGAAGCGAAGCTCGACCTCGCCCTCGTCTTGGCCGTGGTCCTCGGCGCCGGGGCGGCCCTGGACATGCATGCCGGCAAGCGACGCGCCGGGATAAAGGAGGCCGTCCTCGTCTACCCTCGCATTGGCGCGAACACTCTCGGGAATGTTGATGGACAGGTTGAGGCCGGGCGCCTCGACCGTCAGCCGCCCCTCTTCGGCGCGGCCGGCGGCGGTGGCATTGTCGGCGACGGGAGCGGCGTCGTTGCCGAAGCGCGCGTCGCAGCCCATCAGCAGGATAACGCCAAGCGCGCAGGCAAGGGTCGGGATCCTTCGCATGTTCGGTCTCCTTGGGCCCGTAATAGCTGTATTACTACTATAATACAATAGGCCCGACCGCGAGTTGCCGCGGCGGCACGGCTCTTCTACGAACGCGCCATGGCCGACGATCGAAGCCGCACCCGCGCCGGGCTGGTCCTCGGCGTCGGCGCCTATCTGCTGTGGGGCGTGCTGCCGCTGTATTTCAAGGCGCTTGCGGCCGTGTCGCCGATCGAGATCGTCGCCCACCGGATCGTCTGGTCGCTGATCTTCCTCGGCCTGCTGGCGACGCTGTCGCGGCGCTGGAGCGCCATCCGCAGCGCCGTGGCGACTCCGCGCGTGCTGATGACCCTGACGCTGACGGCGGCGCTGATCGGCGTGAACTGGCTCACCTTCATCTACGCCGTCGTCAGCCGCCACATGCTCGAGGGGAGCCTGGGCTATTACCTCAACCCGCTCGTCAACGTGCTGCTCGGCGTCCTGCTGCTCAAGGAGCGGCTGACGCGGGGGCAGATCCTGGCGACGGTGCTGGCGGCGGCGGGAGTGTCGGTGCTCGCTGCGGGTGCCGGGTCCAGCCTGTGGATCAGCCTGACGCTGGCCGTCACCTTCGCCTTCTACGGTTTCCTGAGGAAAGTCGCGCCCGTCGATTCGCTCGAGGGGCTGTCGATCGAGACCGCGCTGCTGGCGCCGGTGGCGGCGGGGTGGCTGCTGTGGATGCAGCAATCGGGCTCGATCGCTTTCCTGCACATGGGCCTGGCCACGGACCTGCTGCTCGTCCTGGGCGGCGCCGTGACGGCGATCCCGCTGCTCCTGTTCACGGGGGCGGCCCGGCGGCTGCGTTACTCGACGTTGGGCTTCCTCCAGTACATCGCCCCGTCGCTCCAGTTCCTGCTGGCGGTGCTGGCTTTCGGCGAGCCGCTGACGACGCCGCACATCATCTGCTTCGCGGCGATCTGGTCCGCGCTGGCGATCTTCACGGCCGAGAGCTGGCGCGCCACCGCCCGTGATCGCAAGGCCGCCGACGCCGCCTGAGCCTTGTGACCCTCGCAAATCCGCGTCATCCTCGGCCTGGCTGGAGGAGCCGATGAAGACCGATCCGCGCGTCGACGCCTATATCGCCAGACAGGCCGATTTCGCCAAGCCGATCCTCAGCTACCTTCGCGAGGTCGTGCACGGCGCCTGCCCCGACGGCGAAGAGACGATCAAGTGGGGCATGCCCCACTTCCTTCACAACGGCCGCATAATGGCCGGCATGGCGGCGTTCAAGCAGCATGCCACCTTCGGCTTCTGGCGGGGCAGCCTGGTCGTCGGACAAAGCGAGCAGCCCGGCATGGGCCAGTTCGGGCGCCTCACCTCGGTCGACGACCTGCCGCCGCGCGCCGAGCTCGAGGCGCTGATCCGCAAGGCGATGGCGCTCGCCGACGCGGGCGTGAAGCCGCCGCGCGACACGCGTAAGAAGGCGCCCCTGACCGTGCCGCAGGACCTTCGCGCCGCCCTCGACCAGAATGCCGCCGCATCGGCGACCTTCGATGCTTTCCCGCCAAGCGCTCAGCGCGAATATGTCGACTGGATCACCGAGGCCAAGCGCGAGGAGACCCGCACCAAACGCCTCAACCA
>DASZEO010000281.1:0-2572 GCA_035940755.1 Allosphingosinicella sp.
CCTGATGGCCGACAAGCTCGCCGAGTGGCTGGAGGAGAATCCCGGCCACGCCCGCACCATCGTCCAGAAGATCATCGACGCGGCGGCGGCGCGCGAGGCGGCGCGCAAGGCGCGCGAGGCGAGCCGCAAGAGCGTGCTCGGAATCGCGTCGCTGCCGGGCAAGCTCGCCGATTGCCAGGAGCGCGATCCGGCCAAGTCCGAGCTGTTCCTGGTCGAGGGCGACAGCGCCGGCGGCTCGGCCAAGCAGGGCCGCAACCGCGACGTCCAGGCGATCCTTCCGCTCAAGGGCAAGATCCTCAACGTCGAGCGGGCGCGGTTCGACCGGATGCTGTCGTCCAAGGAAGTGGGGACGCTGATCCAGGCGCTCGGCACCGGCATCGGCCGCGACGACTTCAACATCGAGAAGCTTCGCTACCACAAGATCATCATCATGACCGACGCCGACGTCGACGGCGCCCACATCCGTACCCTGCTGTTGACCTTCTTTTACCGTCAGATGCCCGAAATCATCGAACGCGGGCATCTCTACATCGCCCAGCCGCCGCTTTATAAGGTCAGCAAGGGCCGGTCTGAGGTGTACCTCAAGGACGATTCCAAGCTCGACGATTATCTGATCGAGGCGGGCGTCAGCGCCGTGGTGCTGGAGACGGCCGAGGGGCCGCGTTCCGGCGACGACCTTCGCGCGCTTGCCGACCATGCGCGGCGCATGCGCTCGCTGATGGCCTATGTTCCGCGCCGCTACGACCCCGCCATCATCGAGGCGCTGGCGCTGTCGGGCTCGCTCGATCCGGCGCTGCGCCCCGGGGAGCGTGAGGCGGCGGTGGCCCGCGCCGCGGCCTGGCTCAACGCCGGCGACGAGGAAGGCCAGTGGAGCGGGGAGATCGGCGCCGACGGCGACTATGTGCTTCGCCGCCTGTGGCGCGGAGTCACCGACCACCATGTCATCGACCACAAGTTCCTGGTCTCGGCCGAGGCGCGCAAGCTCCATGGGCTCGCCTTCAACGAAGCCTCCACCTACGCCGGCGCCTCGCGGCTGGTGTCGCTGAAGACCTCCGCCCAGGCGGCGGACGTGCCGGAGGCGGCAGAGGAAGAGGAGGGGGCGCCGCGGGAGCGGGCGCCGGACCCGCGCGGCAGCCTCGTCACTCGGCCCACCCAGCTGCTGGAGGCGATCCTCGCCGCCGGCCGCAAGGGCCTGGCGGTGCAGCGTTATAAGGGGCTGGGCGAGATGAACGCCGACCAGCTGTGGGAAACCACGCTCGACCCCGAGAACCGCGCGCTTCTGCAGGTCGAAGTCGCCCAGGCCGACGTCGCCGACGAGATCTTCACTCGGCTGATGGGCGACGTCGTCGAGCCTCGCCGCGACTTCATCCAGGAAAACGCCCTCAACGTCGCCAACCTCGACGTCTAAGGGGCGCGCGGCAACGGGGATGCAGGCGCCCGCCACCCCCTTCTTCAGAACGGACCTGTTCGTCCCCCGATACCGGCCGCTGCAGTCGGGCGCGTGGCGGCTGTCCGTGACCGCGACGTGCCTCAGCCCCGGCTATTGGAGCGGCCCGACGCTGGCGGTCGGCATGGCGGCGCTCGCCCGCGACGGCGCCAGCTGGATGTCGACCACGCCGCTCGAGGTGGAAAGCCAGGAGACCGGCATCCGCGCCGCGTCCGGGCATGTGCTGATCTTCGGCCTCGGCCTCGGCTGGGCCGCCGCCGCGACGGCGTGCCGGCCGGCGGTGGAGCGGGTCACCGTGGTTGAGGCGGACAGCGACCTGCTCGCGCTGCACCGCGAGCTGGATGTCTTCGGACAGCTCCCGGAGCCCGCGCGCTCGAAGCTGAGCGTCGTCGAAGGCGATGCCTATCGCTATGAGCCGGATGACGCCGTGGACCTCCTGATGCCCGACATCTGGCTTCCGCTGATCAGCGACGGCCGCGTCGATGAGGTGCGCCGGATGCAGGCCAATGTGCGCGCGCGTTCGGTCTATTTCTGGGGCCAGGAGCTGGAGATCGCCCGCCACGCGATTGCCGCCGGCCGTGCGCTCGCCGCCGACGACATCGCCGCTACCGCCGCCGAGTTCGGACTGCCGCTGGCGGGCCTGGATTCGCCCGATTATCCGCAGCGTCTCGGGGCCGCCGCGCGCCGCTGGATCCGCGGCCGCTGGCTGCCGGGGTCGCCACAGCCATGGTAGGTCCTGTCGAGCTCAGCGGCGGCTGCCATTGCGGCGCGCTTGCCTTCACCTTCCGAACCGCGGCGCCGCTTGCGCCGCGGGCCTGCCAGTGCCGCTTCTGCCGCAAGCACGGCGCCCGGACCGTCACCGACCCCTCCGGCTCGGCCGAGCTCCGCCTAGGCGCCGAAGCGATCCGCTACCGCTTCGCCTCGAAGGCCGCGGACTACCTCCTGTGCAGTCGCTGCGGCGTCTACGTGGGCGCGGTCGCCGAGATCGGCGGCGGCACCTACGCCACGCTCAATCTCAACGGTTTCGACGATCCGCGGCTCGACCTCCAGGCGGCGGCGGTCTCCTACGAGGGCGAAAGCGCCGAAGCGAAGGCGGAGCGCCGCCGCCGGCGCTGGACGCCGGCG
>DASZEO010000282.1:0-3181 GCA_035940755.1 Allosphingosinicella sp.
GTGATGGCGGCGATGACGACGTCGCCGTGCCCGAGCGTCTCGCCCGGATCGATGGTGCCGTCATTGTCGACGTCGACGTCGAGCCGGGTCTTCAGCTTGCCCAGCTCCTGGCCGTATTCGGTGGTGAAATTGGCGATGAACTCGTCGTCGACGCGCGCGAGCGTGACCTTGTCCTGCGGCCGCTTGGGCCCGGCGAGCGACGGCTCGACCGTCGACATGTCGAGCGCGAGCTGCTCGGTGAAGACCGGCTCGACGTCGGGCTCGAGCCACAGCCCCTGCTCGCGGCAATAGGCTTCGGTGAGCGCGATCTGCGCCTCGGTGCGGCCGGTCAGGCGCATATATTCGATCGTCTTGTGGTCGATCGGGAAGAAGCCGCAGGTGGCGCCATATTCGGGCGCCATGTTGGCGATGGTTGCGCGGTCGGCGAGCGACAAAGCGGAGACGCCGGGGCCGAAGAATTCCACGAAGCGGCCGACCACGCCGTGCTTCCTCAGCATCTGGGTGACGGTGAGGACGAGATCGGTGGCGGTGATGCCTTCCTTCAGTTCGCCGGTGAGACGGAAGCCGACCACTTCGGGGATCAGCATGGAGACCGGCTGGCCGAGCATCGCCGCCTCGGCCTCGATGCCGCCGACGCCCCAGCCGAGCACGCCCAGGCCGTTGACCATGGTGGTGTGGCTGTCGGTGCCGACGAGCGTGTCGGGATAGGCCACTTCGGTCGCCTCGTCTTCGCCGGAGGAACCGCGGCGGTCCTCGCCGGAGCGGCGCTCGCCCTCGCGGCGGTCCTCGGCCACCGGCGCGTCCTGCTGCCGGCGCTCGGCCTCGCGGCGGCCGGCGGCGGCGCGGCGCTCCTCGGCGGCGGCGCCGGTCTCGGGCGAGCTCCAGACCCCCCGGGCGATGTACTCTAGATTCACCTGATGGCAGATGCCGGTGCCGGGCGGCACGACCTCGAAGTTGCGGAACGCGCTCTGGCCCCATTTGAGGAACTGGTAGCGCTCGCCGTTGCGGTCATATTCCAATTCGACGTTGCGGGCGAAGGCCTTGGGCGTGCCGAACTCGTCGACCATGACGCTGTGGTCGATGACGAGGTGGACCGGGACGAGCGGGTTGATCTTCTGCGGGTCGCCGCCGAGCGCCGCCATCGCGTCGCGCATCGCGGCGAGGTCGACGACCGCGGGGACGCCGGTGAAGTCCTGCATGAGGACGCGCGCCGGCCGGTACTGGATCTCGCGGGTCGAGCGGCGCTCCTTCTGCCAGTCGACCAAAGCCTGGATGTCGTCGCGGGTGACGGTGACCCCGTCCTCGAAGCGCAGCAGGTTCTCGAGCAGCACCTTCATCGAGAAGGGGAGCCGCGACACGTCGCCGAGCTGCTCGCCGGCCTTGGCGAGGGAATAATAGGCATAGGTTTTGTCGCCGACCTTGAAGGTGCTGCGGGTGTTGAGGCTATCGTGTCCGACGGCGGTCATGCTCACCTCGTCCGAAAGTGGTGCTTTCAGCCGGGAAGGACGCCCCGGCCGGCGATGCGGCGGGGTTTAGCAAGCGGGGGGCGGACGGGGAAGGTGTCGCACCCACCTGGGTTCATTGCGTGCGGAAGATGGGCCACGAGATTTCCGAGCCGCAGCTTCACCGCTCGGCGCCTTGAGGAGCGTCAGTCCCGGGCAGCCGCTGCACCTGCCAGTGCGCCCGATTCAGGCACGCGTGGCGGCGAGCCACGCAGACGTTTGGGGTAAGGGTGACTGAGGATAAGCTCTGGCAGGAGGCACGGGGCGAGGACGCGTGATCGGCGGAAGGGGCCGCTTCGTGTGAAAGGTGCGGCGAGCTGCGCGGAATCAGCCGGGGGATCGGTTGCGGGAGCGCCCGCCGTCGATGCAGGCGGCGCTCAGCTCCTTGAGCACCAGGGTGACGGCGGCACGGCCCTTCGGCGTGAGGCGCAGCAGCGTTCGGCGGCGGTCGCTGGGGACGGGTAAGCGTCGGACGAGGCCGCTCGCCGCGAGCCGGCCGATATAACGCAGTGCGGTCGTCTGCGGCGCGGCCGCCGCTATGCACGCCGAGATCACCGAGGTCTCCCGCCCCGCACAGTCCTGGGCGAACAGGTCCAGCAATATGTCCCAGGCGGGCTCGCCGAACAGCTTCGCCGGCATGAGCTCGTCGCGACGGCGGCGGTTCTTGTATAGGCTTCGGGCGAAGGCGGCGAGGTCGGCCTGGCGGGACTCGGGTCCGGCGGGTTCGGCGTCCGGGCACAGGGGCTCGGTCAAAGCGAGCCGGCGCTCGCCCGCGGCCGCGGCCGGCCTCATTCGACCGGCCTGGGTCGTCCGTGGGCGAGATAATAGTCGATCGCCTCGATCTGATCGGGCCGGAACGCGTCGACCGCGCCGGGGAATTCAGGCACCTCGTCGCGCAGAAGGATGGTCGGCGACTGAGCCTCGAAATTGTTGAGGTTGGGCGGGATCTGGCGGTAGCCGACGAGATCGGCCAGCTCCGGATTGAACTTCCTCGCGACGTGGGGCGGATAGGCAAGGATCTGGTTCTCGTACGCCTTGAGCCAGCTCAAGCTGTAGCCGACGACCGCCGCCTTGCGGACCTCGCTGCTGACGTTCGCTCCCTGCGCGTGGAGCGTCGAGCCCAGGAAGAGGAGGGCGGAGCCGACCGGCATCTCCGCCGCGACCTTCTCGGTATTCGCAAGATAGGCGTCCTTCTCCCGCCGGTTG
Source organism: Allosphingosinicella sp. (assembly GCA_035940755.1). Classification (GTDB taxonomy): domain Bacteria; phylum Pseudomonadota; class Alphaproteobacteria; order Sphingomonadales; family Sphingomonadaceae; genus Allosphingosinicella. Next base: position 2,709 of record DASZEO010000282.1, read on the forward strand.
CTGCCGGACCACAGCACGGTCGCGCCGTTCTCGGCAGTGAAGGGGGTGAGCGGCCAAATGACGTTGACCATATATTCCAGCTCGCCCTTTGGGCCGTCCCACATGTCCTGGTCGCGGTGCGGGAGCTGCTCGGGAGCGCCGGGATGGACGGCGATCGCCTGGGTGAGGTTGAGCTGGATGCTCTCGCACCAGGGCCTCAGCGCGCGCTCGGCAATGCCCTGGATCAGCTCGTGCTGGACGAGATGAGCCATCAGCTGCGAGCGCACCAGCAGGCGGGCAAAGCGGATCGTGCGCGTGCCGAAGAAGTTGCCCCTGCTGAACGGCGTCCGCTCCCACGCCGGCCCGAAGTCGCGGTCCAGCTGTCGCAGCAGCGCCGGATCGGCGGCGCCGGGGATGATGGCATAGCCGTCCGCGAACAGCCGGTCGGTCCAATATTGGATCTCATCTGCGAGCGTCTCCTCGCGCCGAAGCAG
>DASZEO010000283.1:0-4234 GCA_035940755.1 Allosphingosinicella sp.
GTCGCGGCAGGGCAATGCCAGCGCGACTGTCGCCGTCGCCGGCACGCCGCAGGTCGATTATGGCGGCCAGGGCGGGCTCGGCGACGTCATCTTCCACCCCGATTTCGCCCATAACCGGATCGTCTATTTGAGCTGGGTCGAGGCCGCCGAGGGCGACACGCGCGGCGCCGTCGTCGGGCGGGCGCGGCTGTCGCCGGAGGGCTCGCCGCCGCGGCTCGAAGGCCTTCAGGTGATCTGGCGCCAGCAGCCCAAGCTCGACGGGCGCGGCCATTTCGGGCACCGCCTCGCTTTCTCGCCCGACGGGCGCTACCTCTTCATCAGCTCGGGGGAGCGCCAGCATTTCGATCCGGCGCAGGACATGCGCGCCAATCTCGGCAAGATCCTTCGCCTCAACCCGGACGGCACCGTCCCGGCCGACAATCCCTTCTACAACCAGCGCGCCGATTCCACGGTGGCCGGCGAGATCTGGACGCTCGGCCACCGCAACCCGCTCGGCCTCGCCTTCGACGGCGCCGGGCGGCTGTGGGAGATCGAGATGGGCCCGGCCGGCGGGGACGAGCTCAACCTGATCGAGCGCGGCCGCAATTACGGCTACCCGATCGTCTCCAACGGCGACCATTATGACGGCCGACCGATTCCAGACCATCCGACTCGGCCCGAATTCGCGCCGCCGAAGGTTTGGTGGACTCCGGTCATCTCGCCGGGCGACATGATCGTCTATTCCGGCGGCCTGTTCCCGCAATGGCGCGGAGACATCCTGGTCGCTGGCCTGTCATCGAAGGCGCTGGTGCGGGTCGACCTTGAAGGCACCAATGCGCACGAAGCCCAGCGGTGGGACATGGGCCAGCGCATCCGCGAGGTCGAGCAGGGGCCAGACGGCGCGGTCTACCTGCTCGAGGATTCAGACGAAGGCAGGGGCGGGCGGCTGCTGCGCCTGACGCCGGCGCGGTAAGCTACTTGATCTGCTGAAGGGTCACCGCGACGAGCAGGATCACCCCGGCGAGGACGGCAAAACCGAGGCCCGCGAACAGCTTGCTGTTATATCCCGTCCTGATCTGGTGGATGCCGTTTAAGGTCATCAGCGCGCCGAAGGCCGCCAGCGCCCAGAACAAATAGAGGATCAGCCGCGCCTGATCGGCGGTCCCCGTGAATCGGCCGCCGTCGGCTCCCTGCACGCCCGGGTGCATCAGCGAGGGCGACATGTTGACTAGGATGACCGCCATCATGCCGACCATGATCAAGCCGAGCACCACCAGGGCCCAGCCCCGCGCCCGCGATTCCCTGATCGCGCGCATCGAGCCGCCGCATTTTGGACAGACCGTGAGCACCCCTTCGGCGGTGTAGGCGCACGTCGGCGAATTGCAGGTGCTCAGATCGGCCATCTTCCCCCTCCTCTTCGGCAGCGTCGCTGACGCTACACCGGAGCGCGGCGGTAACGGAAGTACCACACCTCGCGCCCCTCCCGCCGGGCCTTGGCTTCATAGCGCGTTTCGGGCCACCCGCCCGGACGGATCAGGAAGTCGGCGGCCCGCTCGGCCAGCCACTCGAAATCGCCGCGTCGGCCCATCACCATCATCGCCCAGCGGCAATAGACCGGATCGTCGGTGCCGACCCGCAACTCGCCGCCCGACTTCAGCTTGGCGGCGATCAGGTCGAGCGGGCCGTCATTGACCATCCGTCGCTTGGCATGCCGCGCCTTCGGCCAGGGGTCGGGGTGGAGCAGGTAGATGAACGCCAGCGAGGCGTCCGGCAGCCGCTCGAGCACTTCGAGCCCGTCCCCCATGTGCAGCCGCACGTTGGCGAGGCGGCGCTCGCGAATCTGCGCCAGCGCGCCCGCCACCCCGTTAAGGAATGGCTCGGCGCCGATGAAGCCGTGGTCCGGCAGCAGGTCGGCGCGGTAGGCGAGATGCTCGCCGGCGCCGAAGCCGATCTCGAAATGAAGCGGCCGCTCGTCGCCGAACAGCCGGAGCGAATCGATCGCCCCTTCCTCCGGCACCGCCAGCGCCGGCAGCAATTCCTCCACCAGCGCCGCCTGCCCCTGCCGAAGCGGCCGCCCCTTCGACCGCCCGTAGAGGCGCCTCAAGGTGGTCGGATCGCCCATCGCTCCGCCCTACCCCCCGCGGCCCGGCCTCGCCAGCTGCGATGTCACGCCGGCGATGCCGGCTCCAGCCGATCCAGCGTTACCGGCGCCTTGGGCCTCGTGACCCGTGCGAGCACCGCCTCGAGCAGCGGAGTCATCAAGGCGAGCTTGTGCCCCTTGATCACAAGGTCCCAGAGCGGCTCGAACTTCTTCCAGCCGGCGGCGTAGAAGAAGTGCTTGGCGCAATGCTTCGCGCTGTCGTGCACCAGTGCGCCGCGGGCGATGTTCGTCCACCGGTAGAAGTCGCGGTAGGCGCGGTCATAGCCCTGCTTGAGCTGCGCTGGCGTCAGCTTGGCCGGGCGGTAGACGACGTGGCGGGTATCGTAGCGGTCCCAGTCGTGGGTGGTGATCCGCCCCTGCGCCGCCAGGCTCTGGTAGAGGCGCGTTCCGGGATAGGGCGTCTGGATGTGGAAGGTGGAGGTGGTGACGCCATGGCGCACCGCCCAGTCGACCGTTCGGTCGAACACGTCGGGCTCGTCGTCGTCCATTCCGAAGACGAAGGACCCGTTGATCATGATGCCGAGGTCGCTGAGGCGGCGGGTGACGGCGGCATAGTCGCGTGCAAGGTTCTGCTTCTTGTTGCTGGCGTGCAGGTTCTTCGGGCTGAACGTCTCGAAGCCGACGAACAGGCTCCTGAGGCCGGCCTCGGCGGCCCGCTCGATGAGGTCGCCTCGAAGCACCGAATCGACAGTGGCCGCGCCCTGGAACAGCCGCCCCATGCCGCGCATCCCCTCGAACAGCGCAGCCGCGAAGCGGCGGTCGCCGAGCAGGTGATCGTCGAGGAAATAAAGGTGGCGGCCGGGGAGGCGGTCGATCTCTTTCAGCGCCTCGTCCACTCGCTGAACGTAGAAAGAGCGGCCGCCGGCGAAGAACGCGTCCTTATAGCAGAAGTCGCAATGCTGCGGGCAGCCGCGGGTGACGACGATCGAGTTGGGCACGAGATAGCGCTCGCGCCGGATCAGGTCGCGGCGGACCGGCGGAATGCCCTCGATCGAGCGGCCTTGCGACGACACGTAGCGCGGCTGCGGACGGCGCGCCCGCAGATCGGCGAGGAAGCGGGGAAAGATCTGCTCGCCCGGGCCGATGAAGATGCTGTCGGCATGTGCCGCCGCCTCATCGGGCAAAGCCGTGACGTGCAGGCCGCCGAGCGCGACATGGCACCCCTTCGCCCGGTAATGGTCGGCAATGGCGTAGGCGCGGTAGGCGTTGGTGATATACACCTGGATGACGACCAGATCCGGCCGGTCGTCGAGCGAAAGCCGTTCGACATGATCGTCGACCAGCTCCGCCTCGTCGTCCGGCGAGAGGTAGGCGGCGAGCGTCGCCAGGCCGAGCGGCGGGAACAGCGAATATTTGATCGGCCGCCAGAACGGGCTCTTCGCTTCGGTGAGCGCCGGGAGGATCAGCTTCACCTTCATCGCGCGGCGGCGAGTGCGCGTGCGAGGTATGGGAAAAAGGTCAGTGCGCCGATTGCGGCGGCGGCTGCTGCGCTCACCAGCACCGCCGCCGCCGCCACGTCCTTCGCCGCCTTTATGCGCGGATCGAATCCTGGACTGACGCGGTTGCAGAGCTGCTCGACCGCCGTGTTCAGGCCTTCCGCCGCCCACACGAGCGTGATCGCAAGGATGAGCCAGCGCCAGTCTTCGAGGCTTACGCGCAGAGTGGCGGCGAGGGCGATTACCGCAACGGTGGCGAAAAGGTGCACCCGAGCGTTCGGCTCGTTGCGCTGCAGGAAAATCAGGCCGTCGAAGGCGTGGCCGAAACACCGCCAGCGCCTTCCCATGTTGGCGCTCTTTGATGAGCTTTGCACTACAAAGCTACCGGACAAAAGAAAGCGCGCTTCAGCACGGCTGCTCCGAGCTCCGCGATGGAAAGCGCGGGGTTTGCGCGGCAGCGCCGGCGGCCTTGCGAAGCACCTGCTCCAGCACGGCGAGATACTCCGCGAACCTCGCCCGCCCTTCCTCGGTGAGCCGACACTGGGTGGTGGGACGGTTGCCCTCGTGACCCTTCTCGATGCGCACGAAACCGGCCTCGCCCAACACCTGGAGGTGGCGCGCCAGATTGCCGTCGGTGAGCCCGCACAGCGCCTTCAGC
>DASZEO010000284.1:0-4187 GCA_035940755.1 Allosphingosinicella sp.
CGCCTCGGCGATCTCGCGCGCTCCGGCATTGTCGAGGCCGACGACCCGGGTGACGCCGGTGTCGACGTCGATCGAGGCGAGCACCTGGCGGATGCGGCGGACATTGTCGGCGAAGTCGGAGATGATGATCGAGTTGCGCCCCGCGGTGATGCTGCCGTCCCGGCTGACCAGGGGCCGGAGCGTCTCGACCGCGGCGGCGGCGTCGACGTGCCGGACTCGCAGAATTTCGGTGACGAAGCCGCTCGGGCTTCCGCGCCGGCCCCCGCCCACGGGGGCGGAGGCGGCGGCGCCGGCGATCGGCTGCACCCTCAGCGCGCCGCCGGCGGCCGGCACCGCGACATAGCCGCTGGAGCGAAGGGTCGAGAGGAACAGCTCGAAATATTCGCTTCGCGACAGCGGCCGGTCGGTCACCACCGACACCCGCCCCTGCACCGCCGGATCAATGATGAAGGTCCGCCCGGTGACCCGCGCCGCGTCCTGGATGAAAGCGCGGATGTCGGCGTCGCGAAGGTTCAGCACGTGCTGCGACCAGGCGGCCGAAACCGGCGCGCACAGCAAAGCGAGGGCGATCAGCAGGCGCTTCACGGAGTCATCCTCAGCCGCACCGGCACTGCGCGGCCGCCGCGGTTGACGATCACCGTTACGGGGCCGCCCCACGAGCGCATCGCCGCGCGCGCCTGCTCCATCGAGCTGACCCGCTGGCCGTTCACGCCGACGATGATGTCGCCCGCCTCGAGGCCGGCCGCGCGCATCGCCGCGCCCCCGTCGGCGCCTGGGCCTACCGCGATGCCGTCGATCCGGCCGCCGTTCATGTGCGGCTGGAACTGGATGGCCGCGGACGATCCGGCGGGCGCCGGCGCCGCGCGGCCGGGCGGCGGCGGCGGAGCGACCTGTGCCTGGGCGGGCGCCGTCGGCGCCGCCGTGGCGTCGGCGGCTTCTGGCGCGCCTTGGGCCGGCTGCGACTGGTCGAGGAAGATCTGCTCGGGCGTTCCGCCGCGGCTGATGGTGACGCTGTCGAAGCCGACCTGAGCGAGGGTCACTCCCGGCAGGATCTGGTCGCCGACGGCGAAGCTTTGCTGGGTCCCGTCGGGCAGAGCGATGATCGCCGACCCGCGCCCCGTGGCGCGGTCCTCGCGAACGCCGTAGAGCTTGAGGTTGAGGCCCGTCACCAGCGCGGGCCCGGCCGAGCCCGGCGCAAGGCGGAAGAACGGGTCGAACTCGGTCAGCGCCGATCCGCCCGCCGGAAGCACAAGCGCCGCCGAGCCCTTCCAGTCGCCGACAGGAGTCATCGGAGTCACCAAGGTCCAGGCGAGCCGCGCCGCCTGCACGGCGATCAGCGCCAGCAAAGCGAGCTCGGCCGCGGTGTACACGGTCGGGCGCGGCAGCCGGCCCAGCAGCCGCGAGGCGCGCGGGTTCATCGCCAGACCCATTACCGAACCGACACCCTCCCCAGCGGGCTACAGCAGCCCGAACCCGCCCGGAGCCGCCGAAGCGGCCGCCGCGCGGGCGCACGCAACGCCTCATCGCTTTGAAATGGATGGCGGAAAACGCCTCCCCTTCCCCGAAGAGTCGTGCGCGCGGACGTTCACAGCTTTTGGGACGAGGCGCAAGGCCAAGAATCGGTCGGGCGGCGCCTCTAGGGAAAAGCGCCGCCCTCAAGCACCTCCTCTAGCAGGAGAAATCTGGACAAATCCTGAATGCCCGATCAGCCGGCGGCGAGAAGCCAGATCGGCCAGGCCGCCACGGCCATCAAGGCGCCGAGCGGCAGCCGCGTGGTCGCGGTGACTTCGCGGCCGCGGGCCATCGTCACCAGCAAGGCGGCGAGCCCGAGCACCCCCGCCCCCACCAGCACGAAGGGCAGCTGCAGCGCTCCCACCCAGGCGCCGATGGCGGCGAGCAGCTTGGGATCGCCCCCGCCCATGCCTTCGCGTCCGCGCAGGTGCCGGTAGGCCAGCGCGATCAGGAACAGGCCGGCCCAGCCGATCGCCGCGCCGAGCGCGCGCTCGATCAGAGGCGGCCCGAAGCCCGCCCAGGCGGCGGCGAGGCCGAGCGGGATCAGCGGCAGGGTGAGCCGGTCCGGCAGCCACTGATGCTCGACGTCGAGCATCGCCAGCAGCAGCAGCCACACCCCGAGCAGCATCGACACCACCGCCAGCGGCAGCGGGTGGGCGATCAGCGCCACCACGCCGATCGTCGCCGCCGCCAGCTCCGCCGCCAGGTGGCGCTGGTCGATCCGCCCGCCGCAGCGCCGGCACCTGCCGTGAAGCGCGGCGTAGGAAAGGACCGGCACCAGGTGCCAGGCGCTCAGCAGCGCCCCGCACGAATCGCAGCGCGAGCGCCCGGCGACGACGCTTCGCCCCTGGGGCCAGCGGATCAGCAACGTCGCCAAGAAGCTTCCTACGATCGCGCCGAAGATCAGCCCCAGCGCCTGATAGAGGAAGTCGGGATTGCCCCCGCTCATCCCTTGGCGGCGGCGAGCACCCGCTGCGCCTGGAGGAGGTGCGGCCGGTCGATCATGCGGCCGTCGAGCGACAGCGCGCCCGCATGCGGGTTGGCCTCGAACGCCGCGACGACGGCGCGGGCGTGAGCGACTTCCGCCTCGGTCGGCGTGAAGGCGGCGTTGATCACCGGCACCTGGTCGGGGTGGATCGCCATCATGCCCGTGAATCCGTCGCGCCGGGCGCGGCCGGCATAAGCCGCGAGCCCGTCGAGGTCGCGGAACGCCGGGTAGACGGTCTCGATCGGCGCCACGCCGGCGGCGGCGGCGCCGAACAGGCACAGCGAGCGCGCCAGCTCATAAGGCGGCGTGAAGCTTCCGTTCGCCTCCCGGCTGGCGGCGGCGCCGATCGCGGCGGGCAGATCCTCCGCGCCCCAGGTCAGCGCCGCGAGCCGCTTGGCGCCGGCATAGGTGCCGAGAGCGAAGATCGCCGCCGGTGTCTCGGTGGCGATGGCGAGGATCTGCGCCGTGGCGTTGCCGCGCTCCGACAAGCGCCGCGCCAGGTCGGTGACCGAAGCTCCTCCTTCCGCCTTGGGCAGCACGATGCCGTCCGGGTGCGAGGGCAACACGGCGATGAGATCCTTCTCGAGCTCGGGACTGTCAAGCGGATTGACCCGGACCCAGATCTTGATCGCGCTGTTGGCATTGAGGAACCGAGCCACCTGCCGCCGCGCCTCCGCCTTCGCCGCCGGCGCCACCGCATCCTCGAGGTCGAGGATCAGGGCGTCGGCGCCGGAGCCGAGCGCCTTTTCCATCCGGTCGGGCCGGTCGCCCGGGACGAAGAGGAGGGAGCGGAGGCGCATCAGATCCTCCCCGGCACGGGGAGGGGGACCGGCCGGCGCAGCCGGACGGTGGAGGGGGCCCGGAGGCAGGCGCGGAGCCCCCTCCACCAGGCTTCGCCTGGTCCCCCTCCCCGTTCCGGGGAGGAGTTCCTCACCCCCGCCTCCGCTGCATCAGCGCGGTGCGCTCCATCGTGCAGACCAGCTCCCCGCGTTGGTTGAACATGCGATGCTCGAAGGTGACAATGCCCGCGTCGGGGCGCGACTTCGAGTCCTTGAGCCCCACCACCTCCGTCTCCGCGCGGAGCGTGTCGCCGATGAACACCGGCTTGGGCATGCGCACCTTGTCGTAGCCGAGGTTCGCCACCAGCGTTCCCAGCGTCGTGTCGCCGACCGAAAGCCCGACCAGCAGCGCGAAGGTGAAGGTACCGTTGACGACGATCCGCCCGAACTCGGTCTCTTCCGCATAGGTTTCGTCGAGGTGCAGCGGCTGCGGATTGTGCGTCAGCGCCGAGATGAGCAGATTGTCCGTCTCGGTGACGGTCCGGTGCGGTTGGTGGCGGATGCAGTCGCCCAACGTCCACTGCTCGTAATAGCGGCCGGGCATCACGCTCGGTTCCGTGAGAGGGAAAACCCGTTCGGGCTGAGCTTGTCGAAGCCCTCTCCTTCTCCTTCGGCAGCAAAAGAGAAGGAACGCCCTTCGACAGGCTCAGGCCGAACGGTGGTGTGGCCGGCGCCGCTCTTCACTCCTCCTCCCCCTTCTCGATCCGGACCAGCAACGTCCCTTCCGCCACCTGCGCCCCTTCGACGGCATTCACCTCGGTGACAATGCCATCGAACGGCGCGGTAAGGCTATGCTCCATCTTCATCGCCTCGAGCGTGACCAGCTTCTGGCCGCGCACCACCCGCGC
>DASZEO010000285.1:0-4713 GCA_035940755.1 Allosphingosinicella sp.
CGGCAGCTCGACCTCCAGGCAGGCATTGGTGAAGCCGCGGGTCTCAGCGACGCTGCCGTCGGGCGACACCGTGGTGCGGAAATGGCCGCCGAGCGGGAACCGTCCGCGCTGCAGCGCCGGGCTGATCTGGTAGACGTCGACCGGAGCCTCGGCGCCCGTCGGCGGCACCACCAGATAGTTGAACTGGTCGCCCGCGCAGGGGCGGTGGTTCTGGGCCGAGGCGGCGGCGCGGGCGGCGGCCATGCGCGCCTGCGCCGGCGTCAGCGCCGGGCGGTCCGCCGCCACATGGGTCTCGCGCGAGACGACCCGCCCGCCCAGCACGTTGGCGCTGTAGACTGCGCGCGGGCCGGCATCGCCGTCCGCGTAGAAGGTCACGGCCATGGCATTGCCCGCCGGCTCGGCGAGCCAGCCGGTGATTCCGGCGCCTTCCGGATCGGCGACGTGGCCGAGCATGTCCTGGGTCGCGATCAGGCCGGCGCGGGCAATGGCGGCGAGCAGGCGCCCGCGCTCGATGTGGCGCTGGAGCTGGGCGAGCTCGGCGCGGCTCAGCGGCGGCGCGGGAGCGGATGGCGCGGCCCCGGGGCCGGGCTGCGGCTGCGGCTGGGGCGGGGGGGGCTGCTCCGCCGCCGGCTGGTCCTCGAGCGCGTTCACCGTCCCCTGGAGGCCCTCGAGGCCGCCGGTTTCCGGCTCCGGCTGCTGCGGCGGCTCGGCCTGCTGCGGCGGCTCCTGGGCCGACTGACTTTCCTGCGCGAGGGCGCCGACGGCGAGCATGGCAGCCGCCGCGCAGCCGACGAGGAGCTTCGAAAAACGCATGTGACGCAATCCTTTACTTCGTACGCGCGGCATGGACCGCGGCGCGGCAGCGATCAAGCCCGTGGGCGCCGGGACCTTAAAGCGCGATGGCTACGGTCTTGAGCTCGGTGTAAGCTTCGATGCCGTGGCGGCCGCTCTCGCGGCCGAAGCCGGACTGCTTGTACCCGCCGAACGGAAGCGTGACGTCGGTGGCCGCGGGGCAATTGCCCCAGACCATGCCGGCCTTGAGCTTGGCCGCGAGCTTGTGCATCGCCGAGACGTCGCGGGTCCAGATCGAGGCGGCGAGGCCGTAATTGGTGTCGTTCGCCGCTTTGGCCACCTCGTCGAGATCGTCGTAGCGCTGCGCGGCGAGGACCGGCCCGAATATCTCTTCGCGGCAGACCTTCATCTCCGGCTTCACGTCGACCAGGACGGTCGGGTTGACGAAATAGCCCTCCCCGCCGGGCGCGTCGCCCCCGACCAGGACCGACGCCCCTTCCTTGCGGCCCGCCTCTATATAGGAGAGGACCCGCTCGTGCTGCTCGGTCGAGACGAGCGGCCCCATGCGCGTGTTGGGATCGAGGCTGGGCCCGACCTTCCACTGCTGGGCGTTGGCGGCCACCGCTTCGAGGAGCTCGTCGAAAATGTCGCGGTGCGCGAACAGGCGCGAGCCGGCGATGCAGACCTGGCCTGAATTGGCGAAGATCGAAGTGGCGGCGCCCTTGGCCGTGCGCTGCACGTCAACGTCCGGGAGCACGATGACCGGCGACTTGCCGCCAAGCTCAAGCGTCACGCGCTTGAGCGTGTCGGTGGCGGCGCGGTTGATGATCTTGCCGACCTCGGTCGAGCCGGTGAAGGCGACCTTGTCGACGTCCGGGTGGCGGACCATCCGGTCGCCCGCCGTCTCGCCCATGCCGGTGACGATGTTGAGCACGCCGGCCGGGAAGCCCGCCTCGGCGACGAGGTCCGCGAGGCGAAGCGCGGTCAGCGGCGTCTGCTCGGCGGGCTTGAGAACGATCGTGCAGCCGGCCGCGAGCGCCGGCGCGATCTTCTGCACGGCCATCATCAGCGGGAAGTTCCAGGGCACGATCTGAGAGCAAACGCCGACCGGCTCGCGGCGGACATAGGCGTGCATCGAGCCGGTCGGGTAGGAAGAAGGCTCGACATGCTCGCCGGAGAGCTTGGTGGCCCAGCCGGCCATGTAGCGGAGCGTTCGAACGCAGGTCGGCAGATCGTAGCCCTGGCTGGCGGTGCGCGGCTTGCCGTTGTCGATCGACTCGATCTCCGCGAATTCGGGGATGTTCGCTTCGAGCAGGTCGGCCAGCCGCTCGATCATGCGCTCGCGCTTTTCCGACGGAAGGCCGGTCCAGCGGCCGTCGTCGAAGGCGGTTCGGGCGGCGGCGACGGCGCGGTCGACATCGGCGTCGGAAGCGTCGACGATGCGGCCGATCTCCCGTCCCGTGGACGGATCGTAGACCGCGATCGTCTCGCCATGGCTGGAGGCGACCCATTCGCCGCCGATGAACAGCTTCGGCGCGCGCTTCAGGAAAGCCTGGACGGCTTCGCTGTAGGCCGGCTGGGCGGAAATGCGGCTCATCTCGTTCATCGCGGCGATTCTCCTTCGGCCGCGCCTATAGCCGCTCGCGCGCCAATCCAGAAGCCGCCGGTCAGCCGCGCTCGGCGAGCTTGCGCTCCCAGGCGAGGGCGTCGGCGACGATCGTGGCGAGATCGTCCCGCTTCGGGCGCCAGGGCAGGGTGGCAAGGATCCGGGCGTTGTCGGCGACGAGCGACGGGGGGTCGCCGGCCCGCCGCGGCGCCAGGCGGCGCTCCAGGGTGCGGTTGGTGGCGCGGTCGACGGCGTCGAGCACTTCGAGCACGGAAAAGCCGCGGCCGTAGCCGCAATTCATGATGTGACTGGTCTCGGGCTCGGCGATCAGCCGCTCGAGCGCATGCACATGCGCGGCGGCCAGGTCGGCCACGTGGATATAGTCGCGAACGCCGGTGCCGTCGGGCGTGTCGTAATCGGTGCCGTAGACCTCCACGTGGCTGCGCCGCCCCGTCGCGGCCTCGACCGCAACCTTGATGAGATGGGTGGCCCCCGCCGTGGACTGGCCGGAGCGGCCGCGCGGATCGGCGCCGGCGACGTTGAAGTAGCGAAGCGCGCAGAAGTTCATCGGATGCGCGGCGGCGACGTCCTTCAGCATCCGCTCGGTCATCAGCTTCGACCAGCCATAGGGGTTGATCGGCTCGGTTCGAGCCTCCTCGCGGACCGGCACCTGGTCGGGAATGCCGTAGGTGGCGGCGGTCGAGGAGAAGATGAAATGGCGCACGCCGCCCCTGACCGCGCTTTCGATCAGGGCGCGGCTCTTGGCGGTGTTGTTGTGGTAATATTTGAGCGGGTTCTCGACGGACTCCGGCACCACCACAGATCCGGCGAAGTGCATGACGGCCCCGATGCGGTGCTCGGCGATGAGGCGCCCCACCAGCGCCTGATCGGCGATGTCGCCGCGCGCGAAGGCGGCCCCTTCCGCCACCGCCCAGTCGAAGCCGGTGGAAAGGTCGTCGATCACCGCCACCGGCCAGCCGGCGTCGAGCAAAGCGAGGACGGCGTGGCTGCCGATATAGCCGGCGCCGCCGGTCACCAGCACGGCGGGTTTCTCGTTCTCGGTCACTGTTCCTCCCGCGGCTGTCGGATGCAGCAAAAAGCAGCTAGGCTCGTTTGACGGCCTATACAGGCTGATCCGGCAAGGAGGAGGTGGATGATGAAAAATTCAGGAAAGGCGCTGGCCGCCCTTCTCGCCGCCGCGTGCCTCGCCGGCTGCCAGAGCATGAGCGGCGGCCGCGACGAAGGCGGCGTCCAGGTTACCCGGCTGCACCTCGGCCAGGCGATTGCGCGCGGCGAAATCCGGGTCGAGCCGGCCGATCCTTCGCAGGCGAGCAGCCTCGACTTCGCCGAGCTCGGCGCCCGCATCGAGCGCGAGCTCAGCCGTCTCGGCTGGACGGTCGCGCGCGGCAATGCCCGTTCCGAGCAGGTGGCGGTGGTCCGCCTCAGCCAGATGGGCGGCGGCGAGACGGCGATGAGCGAGCTCAGCGTGCGCATCCAGCGCCGCTCCGACGCCACGGTCGCGTGGGAAGGCCGGGCGCAGCTGCAGGGCGCCGCCCCGGCCAGCCCCGCCGAGCGCGCCGCCCTGGTCGACCGCCTCGCCGAGGCGCTGTTTCGGGACTTCCCCGGGGAATCGGGGCGCACTATCAGGGTTCGATGAACCTCTCCATTTCGCGCCCGTTCGACGGCGGCAACATTCGCACGGTCGCTGTCGAAGGCGACCGAATCGACCTCGAAATCGTCAAAGACAGCGAATCCGACTTCTATCAGTGGTTCTATTTCCGGCTGACGGGCGCCGCCGGACGCGCGGTCGAGCTGAGGCTGCTCAACTGCGGGGGCGCGGCCTACCCGCTGGGGTGGGAGAATTACCGCGCCTGCCTGTCCTACGACCGCGAGGAATGGGAGCGGGTCGACACCACCTATAAAGACGGAATCCTGTCGATCGCCGTCACTCCGGTTTCGGACAGCGTGTGGTTCGCCTATTTCGCGCCGTTCCCGATGGAGCGCCACCACGACCTGGTCGCCGCGGTCGCCGGCCAGCCGGGCGTCGCCTACCGCTCGCTCGGCCAGACGCTCGACGGCCACGAGATGGACTATTTCCGGCTCGACGGCGGGCCGCTCCAGGTGTGGCTCTACGCGCGGCAGCATCCCGGCGAGACGATGGCGGAATGGTGGATGGAAGGGGCGCTCGAAAAGCTGCTCGACGAGGCCGACCCGGTCACCCGCCGGCTGCGCGAGAAAGCCACCTTCCACATCGTCCCGAACATGAACCCGGACGGATCGCGGCGCGGCCACCTCAGGACGAACGCGGTGGGCGT
>DASZEO010000286.1:0-4909 GCA_035940755.1 Allosphingosinicella sp.
CGCCGCTCATCGCCGTGCCGTCCGCCGCTGGTGAAGCGCGCGCGCATCCTTGAGCCGCCGCTCGATCAGGTCGAGATCGGCCTTCGGCTGGCGCGGCCGCTCTTCGACTTTTTCTGGAAGCAATGCAGCACGTACATGACCCCTTCCAGCTCGGCCGCATAGACGGCGCGGGAGGTGTTGCCGTCATGATCCTGCGAGAGCTGGACGGCACCCTTGAGCTTACCCTTCAGCTGCTTGGCGTCGTCGGGCGGGCGACCGTCCTGAACGCCGTGCAGCGCGCCTCCGAAATCCTTCTTCACCCGATCGGGCATGGCCAAAAGATCGTTCCGGCTGCCGCCCATCCAGATGATCGGCTTCTTCGGCTCCACAGGTCTATACCAAATCTGATCTAATTCGTCAACCGCGCCAAGGTAACCGCCACGCCGGACCGGCGTGCGAAGCGGCTATTTGACCCGTTCCACCTGCTCGAATTCGAGCTCCACCGGCGTCGCTCGGCCGAAGATGGACACGCCGACCTTGACGCGCCCGCGATCGAAATCGAGTTCCTCGACCAGGCCGTTGAAGCTCGCGAACGGCCCGTCCAGAACCTTGACCTGGTCGCCGATCTCATAGTCGACGCTGATCTTCTGCTTGGGCGCGGCGGCGGCGGCTTCGTCCTTGGTGTTGAGGATGCGGGCGGCCTCGGCGTCGCTGATCGGCTGGGGCTTGCCGCTGCTGCCGAGGAAGCCGGTGACCTTGGGCGTGTTCTTGACGAGGTGGTAGACGTCGTCGTTCATATTGAGCTTGGCGAGCACGTAGCCGGGGAAGAACTTGCGGTCGCTCGTGACCTTCTTGCCGCGGCGGACCTCAGTCACCTTTTCGGTCGGCACCTCGACCGCCTCGACCAGCTGGTCGAGCCCCAGGCGGGTGGCCTCGGACTGGATGGCGTCGCGCACCTTGTTCTCGAAACCGGAATAAGCGTGGATGATGTACCAGCGGGACATAGGCGTCTTCTCGATCTCTTTCGTCGTTCGCCCCTTGCCGGTCCGGGTCAGGGGAGGGCCCGCGGCCGCTCGGCCAGGGGCGGGTGAGGGTGGTGTCCTAGCCGATCAGCCGCAGCAGCGCCTGCACGAGCGCGCTGAAGGCGGAATCGACGCCGAAGAAAAAGAGGGCGAGCAGCGAGGTCATGATGACGACCATGAGCGCGGTCATCATCGTCTCCTTGCGGCTCGGCCAGACGATCTTGGCCGTCTCCTGGCGGACCTGGCGCAGGAACAGGCCGGGGTTCATTCGTGCCATGGCGGGGTCGGCGGTCCTTCCTACTAGCTGCTGCTTGCTGCCGTTGCTGCGGCTTCTCGTCTCGGTCTTCGTCTTGCGTATTCGTCTTTAGCGTGGCCGACTTGTGCCGGCTCGGCGGCGGCCGCCGGGCAAAGGGCCGCTGCCCAGTCCCGGTCGGACTGGCGCCCTTCTCCAAGCTGCCGGATTGCCCGCCATGTAGCGCCGCCGCCCCGCTCCGGCAAGGGGCCCGACGCGGCGGCGGGACGAGGCCGGGAGGGTGTGAGATGTGAGGCTGGGCCGTAGGTGGCAGGAGTGGAGGGACTCGAACCCCCGGCCCTCGGTTTTGGAGACCGATGCTCTACCAGCTGAGCTACACTCCTAAGCCGACCCGCTTTATCCCACCCGCCGTTGCGAGCGCAAGCGCGAGCGGCCGGGCTCAGGCGGCGGCGACGTTGCGGGTCTGGCCGAGCATGGCGCGCGCGGTGGCGGCGGCGACCGGCTTGGAGAAGATGTACCCCTGGATCCGGTCGCAGCCCAGCGCCCGGACCAGCTCCAGCTGCTCCTCGCTGGCGACGCCCTCGGCGACGGTCTTCATGCCGAGGCTGCCGGCGAGCGCGACGACCGCCCGGATGATGGCGGTGCTCTCCGGATCGTCGGAAGACATGGACTGGACAAAGCTGCGGTCGATCTTGAGTGTGTCGAATTCCGCCTTGCGCAGGTAACCGAGCGAGGAATAGCCGGTCCCGAAATCGTCCATGGCCAGGCGCACGCCGAGGCTCTGGATCTGCTGAAGCACCTTCTGGGTCGCCCCGGTCAGCTCCAGGAACACCGTCTCGGTGACTTCCAGCTCCAGCCGGTGCGGCTCCAGCCCCGCCTGGGTCAGCGCCGAGACGAGGGTGACGATGAACCCCGGATCCCGAAGCTGCCGCGGCGACACGTTGACGGCGATCGAAATGTCGCTCGGCCAGCATGCGGCCTCCTGGCACGCGGTCCGAAGCACCCACTCGCCGATCCGTCCGAGCATCCCCGTCTCTTCGGCGATGGGGATGAACTTGGTTGGCGGCACCTGCCCGAGCTCGGGATTGTTCCAGCGAAGCAGCGCCTCGAAGCTCCTGATCTCCAGCTCGCCGGCGCTGACCACCGGCTGGTAATGAAGCGTGAACTCGCCGGCATCGACGGCGGAATGGAGCGCCAGCTCGATCCTGCGGCGCTCCTCGGCGCGGGCGTGAAAGCCGGATTCGAAGAAGCGGATGTCGTTTCCGCTCCCGTCCTTCGCCCGGTATAGGGCCAGATCGGCGTTGCGGATCAGCTCCTCGACGGTCTCGCCGTGGCAAGGGCCGATCGCGACGCCGACGCTGGCGCCGACGAACAGCCGCTGCTGGCGGTACAGGAACGGTCCCTGGAGGGCGCCCACCAAGGCCAGGCACAATTGCTCGAGCTCGCCGCGGCTTTCGACGCAGGGGACGACGACGGCGAATTCGTCGCCGCCGAGACGGCCCGCGGTCATGTCGTCGGAAATCACTGTCTCGAAGCAGCGCGACACCTGCTGGAGCAGATGGTCGCCGGCGACATGGCCGAGCGAGTCGTTGATCGTCTTGAAGCGGTCGAGGTCCACCAGAAGGACGGCGCATTCTTCGCCGCGCGCTTTGGCCGTGGCGAGCGCGGAATCAAGATCTTCCAGGAGCTGAAGCCGGTTCGGCAGCCCGGTCAGGGCGTCGTGCCGGGCCATGTGCGCGATGCGATCGGCCGCCTGGCGGGCGACCGTGACGTCCGAGCCGACGCCGCGATAGCCGGTGAAGCGTCCCTGCTTGCTGAAGACCGGCCGCGCCGACATCTCGATCGACTTGACGCCGTCGCCAACCGTGACGGGAATGACCACCTCCGAAACGCCTTCGCGCCGCGCCAGCGCCGCCTCGGCGGCCGCCACTGCGCGGCGGACCGACTGGTCGCTTCGCGGCACCTCCTTGAGCAGGTCGAGCAGCGACATGCCCTCCAGCTCCTCGACGCTGCGCCCGACGGCGCGGGAGAAGCGGGCGGAGACGTTGCGGAAGGTGAGCTTGGCATTGGTCTGCCAGAGCCAGTCGGCGTCGCTGTTCTCGAACTCGCGAAGGAGCAGGCTGACCGTCTCGCGCCGTTCGTCGAGCGCGATGTCGAGGCACTTGCGCTGCATGAAGGCCCGGCCGTTGATGAGCACCATCATCAGCATCGCGGCCGTGTAGATCGGTCCGATCGCCGTGATGAGGAGGGAGTCGGTCGTCATCAGCATCCGGGTCGCCGCCACACCCATGATCAGCACGTAGGTCGCCGCGGCGAAGGGGATGGGGGAAAAAAGCGAGGCCGCTCCCGCCATCAACGTGGCGGTGATCACGCACAGCGCGAGTTGCTGGCCGTGATTGGCGAACTCGAAGAAATAGCGGGCCGGAAACCCCCAGACGAAGCCGAACAGCACGCTGTGATAGGCGGCCCGGTCGATCGTCGGGCGCGGGACGGAATGGATTTGCCGTCGCTTGAGCTTGGCGTTGTTGCGGGCGATGTAGTGGATGAGGATGGCGAGGCTGAATAGCCACAGGCCCATGTGCGTTGGGGGAACGGCGTTGCCGAGCATGAAGGCGATCAGGAGCGCGTTGAGAGCGAGGCCCCACGTGGCCAGCGAGAGCGCGCGCACCATCTCTTCCAGCTGGGCCGCGCGCACGCGTCCCCAGCCCCTGCTGCCAGCAGGGGTCGAGCGGTTGAAAACGACCCGCCAGTCGAGTTTCGGCAAGCTCTTGTCGGTCATGGCGCTCCCGAGGAATGCCATACCCGCCAAAGCGTTAGGGAAGCGTTATCTTTAAATTCTCAGGCGGCGATGTCGTAGGTCGGAAGCTCGCCCGACAGATACAGATTGCGGGCCTTGGCGCGCGACAGCTTGCCCGAACTGGTCCTCGGCAGCGACCGGGGCGGGACCAGCTCGACCACGCAGTTGATCCCGGTGATCGCCCGGACGCGCTCGCGGATCGAGTCGCGCAGGCGCCCCCGTTCCGTCGCATCGGACGTCCGGCATTGGACGAGCACCGCCGGCGTCTCCTCGCCCCCGGGCGTGGTGATCGAGAAAGCGGCGATGTCGCCGGCCTTGAAGCCGGGAAGCTGCTCCACCGCCCATTCGATGTCCTGGGGCCAATGGTTCTTGCCGTTGATGATGATCAGGTCCTTGGCTCGTCCGACGACGTAGAGGTAGCCGCCTGACAGGTAGCCCATGTCCCCGGTGTCGAGCCATCCGTCCTCGCCGAGGCAGGCGTCGGTGGCTTCATCGTCGCGGAAATAGCCGGCCATGACAGACGGGCCGCGGCAGTGGATCGTGCCGATCTCCCGCTCGCCCAGGCGGCTGCCGTCGTCGCCGCGAATCTCGATCGCCATGTCGCGCACCGGCTTGCCGCAATTGACGACCGCGCGGTAGCGCTGGGGGCGGTCGCGCTCGCCGGGGCCGCCGCCGGCGAGCAGCGTCTCTTCGACGATCTCGACGACGATTCCTTCTCCTGGCGGCATGATCGAGACGGCCAGCGTCGCCTCGGCGAGGCCGTAGCTGGGAAGGAAGCTCGATGCCTTGAAACCGGCCGGGGCGAAGGTGTCGACGAAGGCCTGCATGACGTCCGGCCTGATCATGTCCGCGCCGTTG
>DASZEO010000287.1:0-2769 GCA_035940755.1 Allosphingosinicella sp.
GCCATCGACGTTTCGATGACCAGCTTGCCGCCTGCCGGCATGGCGTCGCGCGCGTTGACCGCCAGGTTGAGGATGGCGCTTTCGAGCTGGTGCGGATCGGCTTCGATCCTGCCGAGGCCGCCGGCGAGGCGGGTCTCCACCTCGATCGTCTCGCCGAGCGTCCGGGGAAGCAGGTCGGTCATTCCCGCGAGCAGAGCGTTGGCATCCACGGCTTTGGGCGCCAGCGGCTGCCGGCGCGAGAAAGCGAGCAGGCGCTGGGTCAGCGTCGCCGCCCGCTCGGCACCGGTGGAGGCGCTGGCGATGGCGCGGGCGATCTTCGGATCGGCGCCGCTGCCGAGCCGCCGCGCGGCGAGATCGAGGTTGCCGCTGATCACCGTCAGCAGGTTGTTGAAATCGTGGGCGATGCCGCCGGTGAGCTGGCCGACCGCCTCCATCTTCTGCGCCTGGCGCAACGCTTCTTCGGCCCGTTCGCGTTCCGCGATCGCAGCCTCGATCCGCCCCTCCAGGGACATGTTGAGCTCGCGAAGCGCGTCTTCCGCCCGCCGCCGCTCGGCGATCTCGCACTGCGCCGCCTCGAACAGCCGGGCGTTGTCGATCGCCACCGCGGCCTGGCCGGCAATCCCGACCAGCAGCTCCTCGTGGCGGGCGGTGAATTGAGCCGGGCGGGCATGGCCGAAGAAAAGCCCGCCAATGACTTCGCCCGAGCGGCTGGCGACGGGGACGGCGAGGTAGGAAGTGACCGGAAGGTGCCCCTCGGGCATGCCGTGATGAGGCGCGCTTCGGCCGTAGCGCGGATCCCTGGTGATGTCGTCGGAGCGCACCACGCCCTCGCCTTCGAATGTGGGCGCGAAGACGTGGGTGTTGCGCGGCATCGGGAACTTGTCGAACTCGGAGCGGTCGACCCCGGAGATGGTGTAGAGCATGTAGCTCTCACCGGCCGCGTTCAGCACGTTGTAGAAGAAGGCCCCGAACTGCGCGCCCGTCAGCTCGACGCCGGCATCGGTGACCATCTGCACGACCCGCTCCAGGTCGAGCTCGCCGGCAAGCGCGGCGCCGACGCGGTTCAGCGTCGAAAGTATGCGGCTTTCGGCGCGCAGCTCCTCTTCGGCACGGCGCGATTCGGTGACGTCGACGGCAAGGCCGACATAGCCGAGGAAGGCGCCGGAGCTCTCGCGCGGCTCGCAGGTCGCATGGAGCCAGCGCCATTCGCCGTCGGCTCGGCGGAAGCGCGCTTCGAACTCATAGGATTCGTGCGTTTGCCAGGCGGCTGTCCGCGCCTCCTGGACCGCTCCGACATCGTCGGGATGGCACAGGCCCATCCAGGTGCCGCCCCGCAGCTCGTCCGCGGCCAGGCCGGTGAAGTCGACCAGGCCGCGATTGGCAAATTCGATGCCCGCCTCGTTGGTCACCCAGACCGGCGCCGGCGCGCTGTCGGCGATGGCGCGGAAGCGGGCTTCGCTCTCCCGAAGCTCGTCGGCGGCCAGCTTCTGCTCGGTGAAGTCGACGGCCATGCCGACATAGCCGATCAGGCGCTCCTCGCGGTCGAAGCGCGGGTTGCAGCTGACGTGCATCCACCTGAGCTCGCCGTTATGGTGGCGGAAGCGGGCTTCGTAGCGATAGGGCCGCGCCTCGGCCCACGCGCGGGCGCGCTCCTCGATGACGGGCGGCAGGTCGTCCGGATGGATGATCTGCATCCACACCTCGCCGGTGAGCTGGTCCGCCGGAACTCCGGCAACTTCCGCGAAGGCGCGGTTGACGAACTCGATGCCGCTGCGGCCGGTCACCCAGACCGGCACCGCGGCGCAGTCGGCCATCGAGCGGAACCGCTCCTCGCTTTCGCGAAGGGCGGCCTCGCGCGCCTTTTCCCCGGCGATGCCGCGCACCTCGATGACCGTGCCGACCGTGCGCGACGCCTCGTCGCGAACCGGCGATGCGGTGAAGGCCACCGGGTAGAAGGAGCCGTCCTTGTGGACGAACGTCTCCTCGCCTTCGACCTGGTTGTCCTCCGGAAAGGCCCGGTCGATCGGGCAGTCCTCCAGCGGGTAGTGGCTGCCGTCGGGATGCTTGTGGTGGATGACGTCGTGGAGCGGCCGGCCCTGCATCTCGGCGAAGCTGTAGCCGGTCAGCTCCTCGGCGGCGGCGTTGGCGAAGACGCACTGCTGGCGATGGTCCATCAGCAACACCGCCATTCGCGTGTTGTCGAGGACCGCCTCCAGCCGCCGCTCGGTCTCGCGAAGCGCCGCCTCGGCGCTCTTGCTGGCGCTGATGTCCCGGACCAGCGAATAGAAGCCGAGCACCCTCCCCTCGCCGTCCTGGGCGGGAACGTAATCGACCTGCAGGTGGCGCTCGGTGCCGCTGGAATCGCGGAAGCTTCGTTCGGCGCTCACCCGCTCGCCGGCGAGCGCGGATTCGACGAGCGGACGGAAGGTCGCCATCACCGCCTCGTCGAGCACCTCATCGAGCCGGCGCCCGAACAGCTCGCGCCGCGGCCGTCCCAGCCAGGCTTCGTAGGCCTTGTTGTTGTACCGGTAGCGCTGGTCGGCATCGATGAAGGAGACCAGCACCGGCAGCGCGTCGGCAACCCGGCGGATCTGCCCGTCCAGCTGTCGCGCCGCCCGCAGCTCTTCGACCTCAGCGCGCAGCCGCGCATTTTCCTGCTCGAGCCCGTTCACGCGCGCCTCGTGGGCGGCCGTGCCGGGGGTGAGGCTCCCGCTCTCAGGCAAGTCGGCCACGTCGCCCCCCTACAGCCCCGACTGAACCTCAATCAAC
>DASZEO010000288.1:0-2021 GCA_035940755.1 Allosphingosinicella sp.
ATGGAGCGGATGGTGGCGCTGCTGCGGGCGGTCAATGTCGGTGGGCGCAAGCTGCCGATGGCAGAGCTGCGCGCGCTGTGCGCCGAGCTCGGCTGGAAGGATGTCGCGACCTACATCCAGAGCGGCAACGTCGTCTTCACGGCTGCCGGCAGCGCCGCGTCGCTCGAGAAAAAGCTGGAGGAGGCGATCAGCCGCAAGTTCGATTTGGACGTCCCGGCGATCGTCCGGACTGCCGCCCAATGGGCGCAGCTCGCCGACGGCAATCCTTTCCCTGAGGCGGCGAAGGACGAGCCCAACCGGCTCCAGCTGCTCGTCGCCAAGAAGCGGCCGCGGCCTGATGCGGCCGACCGCCTGATGGAGCGTGCCCAGGCGGGCGAAAGCGTGCGCGCTGCCGGCGACGCGCTCTGGTTCCATTTTCCGAACGGCGTCGCGGGCTCGAAGCTGACGCCGGCGCTCATCGACAAGGCCTGCGGCTCGCCGGCGACCGGGCGCAACTACAGCACGGTGATGAAGCTCAAGGAGATGCTGGAAGCATGACGCCGCTGATCCCGCGCCGCTACTGGTTCATCGCGCTCGGCATGGCCTTGGTGGCCGCGGCGATCCTGCTGTGGATGGGCCGGCCGCCGATCTGCACCTGCGGCGAGGTCAAGCTGTGGGTGTCGGAGGTCCACGGCCCCGACAACAGCCAGCACATCGCCGACTGGTACACGCCGAGCCACATCATCCACGGCTTTCTCTTCTATTTCTTCGGCTGGCTGTTCCTTCGCAAGAACCCGCCCGGCGACCGGCTGATCGGCGCCGTGCTGATCGAGGCGGGGTGGGAGATATTGGAGAACAGCTCCTGGGTGATCGACCGCTATCGCGAGGCGACCATGGCGCTGGGCTATAGCGGCGACAGCGTCCTCAACTCGCTTTGCGACATCATGTGGATGATCCTGGGTTTCGGCATCGCGCGGCGGCTGCCGGTATGGGCGACGGTGGCGGTGGCAATCGGGTTCGAGCTGCTGACGCTGGTCGTCATCCGGGACAATTTGACGCTTAACGTGTTGATGCTGGTGGCGCCGGTCGACGCGATCGCGAACTGGCAAGGCGCCGGGTGAAGGAGCGGCTTATGCGCAAGCTATTGATCGTTGCGGCGTTGGCGGGGGCGGCGGCGACGAGCCCGGCGCATGCCGATGAGATTTTCGGCGGCGTGCTTGCTCACGACATCGATTCGCCGCTCACCGCCGGCGGCTTCGAGGATGGAGCGGATTTCGAGCTCGGCTGGCGCGGCGAGCGGATCGGCGCGCTTCGCCTCGTCGGCTCGCCTTCGCCCTATGCCTTCGCGTCGGTGGCGACCGGAGGCGACACCCATTTCGCCGCGGCGGGAGTGAGCTGGCGGATCGGCAACCGCTTCTTCGTAAGGCCGGGCGTCGGCCTTGCCGTCCACACCCGCGGCAGCCACGGCGTGCGCGACGGCTTGCGCACCGATCTCGGGTCCAGAATCCTGTTCGAGCCTGAGCTGGGCGTCGGCTATCGTCTCAACTCGCGGCTATCGGTGGAGGCGAGCTGGGTCCATCTCAGCCACGGGCAGCTGCTCAGCCGGCAAAATCCGGGGATGGACAGCGTCGGCGTGCGCGTCGCTTTGCGCCTGCCCTGACGCTTCAGCCGCCGGCAAGGCCCTCGACGACCTTGCCCGTGCCGCCGCAGACCGGGCAGGGCACGCCGTCATGCTCGCCGCTGCCGTTGCAGTGGCGGCAAAGATTCTCACCCGTCCCTTCGGTGCCGGGCTCCGCCTCGTCGCCGGGGTTGCTGTTCGGGTCGCTCATGGCGTCTCCAACCGCAGGCTGCGCGGACGGTTCCCGCTTCAGCGGCCGAGCATGTTCTCGGGCTTCACCACGCGGTCGAAGGTCGGCTCGTCGACGAGGCCGAGCTCCACTCCGGCCTCCTTGAGCGTCAGCCCCTTCTTGTGCGCGTGCTTGGCGATGGCGGCAGCGTTGTCGTAGCCGATCTCGGGAGCGAGCGCCGTCACCAGCATCAGC
>DASZEO010000289.1:0-2886 GCA_035940755.1 Allosphingosinicella sp.
AACGAGCGCCGGGTAGATCGTCGCGAGCAACCCTACTCCACCGACCAGGCCGACGATCGACAGCCACAGGCCGTCCGAGCCGAAATAGTCGAAGCCGAGATCGGCATCGACGAGGTTTCCAAGCATGGGCGCGGCCAGTTCCACGGCGGCCAGAGCGACCAGCATCGCGGCGCCGACGATCATCATCGATTCCGTGACGAACTGGGCCACCAGCTGACGCCGCCGCGCGCCCAGCACCTTGCGCACGCCGACTTCGCGGGCGCGGCGCGCCGCTCGGGCCGTAGAGAGGTTGATGAAATTGAAGCAGGCGACGGCGAGGATCATCAGCGCGACGCCGGCGAAGGTGGCGATGGTCTTCGAATCGGAGCCGGGCGTCATCGACGCCGTCTGGCTCCGGCCGAGATGGACGTCCGTTACTCGCGTCAGGTGGAACGTCTGGCCGTCCTCGGGGCGAGGGGCGCCGGCGGCGACCGGAACGTGGCGGCGCACCCATGCCGGCAGCCCCGCCGCCACCGCCTCAGGGTCGGCGCCGGGACGAAGCCTGGCGTAGACATAGCCGCTGATATTGTCCCAGTCGGCCAGCAAACCGGGCTCGTCGGCATAGTCGGACGGGTTGAGCCGGAACACCATCGGGAAGCGCATGTGGCTGTTGGCCGGCAGGTCCTCGAACATCCCGGTCACACGCACGTCGCGGCGCTGGCCGCGGTGGAGGATCGTCATCACCTGCCCGACCGGATCGCGCTCGCCGAAATAGCGGCGGGCCTCGGACCGGCTCAGGACCACGGAGTTGGCCGGCGACAGCGCCGTGCGCGGATTGCCGCTGACCAGCGGGATCGCCACGACCTCGAAGAAATTGGCATCGGCCATCAGCGCGTCGCGCTCCGGAAGGGTGGCGACGCCGTCGCGCAGGATCACCGGCCGCGCAGTGAAGCTTCCGGCGGTGGCCTCGATCTGCGGGAAGTCGCGCGCGAGCGCGGCCGCCGCCGGATAGGGCGCCATCTGCAGGTGGACGGCGCCGGAATCCGGATCGTCGAGGCTGAGCTGGACCTGGTAGGTGCGATCCGCGTGCGGCAGCCAGCGATCGAAGCTCAGCTCGTAGCGGACGAACAGCAGGATGAGGAGGCAGCTGGCGAATCCCGCCGCGAGGCCGAACATGTTGCTGAACGAATAGGCGCGGCTGCGCGCCAGGGTCCGGACGCCCATCAGCAGGTAATGGCGGAACATACCAAAGCCCCTCCTTCATCCGCAGCGAAGCAACATACGTGCCACGCCTGCGGCTCTGGCAGCCGGCACGGCGGAGCAGCGGCTTCACGTCCGAAAGCGGACAACTCGTCCGGAACCGCACGCGAACGCCCGCACGGCGAACGCTTCCGTCCGGCGTCAGATCGGCCTACCGTCGCAGGTGGGAGGGGAGCATGGCCACTTCGACATCGCCGCTCAAGGGC
Source organism: Allosphingosinicella sp. (assembly GCA_035940755.1). Classification (GTDB taxonomy): domain Bacteria; phylum Pseudomonadota; class Alphaproteobacteria; order Sphingomonadales; family Sphingomonadaceae; genus Allosphingosinicella. Next base: position 1,446 of record DASZEO010000289.1, read on the forward strand.
GCATCGTCGATCGATCCCGTGGATGTCAGCCGCCCCGAGCTGTGGCGGGATAACGCCTTTGCGCCCTTGTTCGAGCGGCTGCGCGCCGAGGACCCGGTCCATTTCTGCCCGCAGAGCGAGTTCGGCGCCTATTGGTCGGTGACTCGCCACGCCGACATTATGCAAATCGAGGCGCTGCCGCACGTCTTTTCCTCGTCCTACACGCTGGGCGGGATCACCATCCTCGGCGAAGGCAAGCCGCTGTGGGGGAGCGACCTGCTGCCGATGTTCATCGCCATGGATCGCCCCGAGCATACCGGCCAGCGCCGCGCCGTAGCGCCGGCCTTTACCCCCTCCGAGATGGAGCGGCTGGCGCCTTCGATCCGGGAGCGGACCGAGGCGCTGATCGATTCGCTGCCGGTCGGGGAGACGTTCGACTGGGTCGACCGGGTGTCGATCGAGCTGACGACCCAGATGCTGGCCATCCTGTTCGACTTTCCGTGGGAGGAGCGGCGCAAGCTCACTTACTGGTCCGACTGGGCCGGGGACCTCGAGGCGGCGCTCGATCCGGAGCTCGGTCCGAAGCGGCTCAAGATCCTGTGGGAATGCGCGGGCTTCTTCACGGAGCTGTGGAAGGAGCGGCAGGCGGCCGAGCTGAGGCCCGACCTCATTTCGCGGATGATCCATTCGGAGGCGACGCGCGGGATGACGCCTCAGGAATATCTCGGCAACCTGATCCTGCTGATCGTCGGCGGCAACGACACGACGCGCAACTCGATGAGCGCGCTGCCGATGGTCAACCGGGCGTGGCCGGAAGAGTGGGCGAAGCTGGCGGCGAACCGCGGCCTGATCGAGAACGCCGCCCAGGAGCTGATCCGCTGGCAGACGCCGCTCGCCCACATGCGCCGGACCGCTCTCGACGATCACGAGATCGGCGGCAAGGTCATCCGCAAGGGCGACAAAGTCGTGCTGTGGTACATGTCGGGCAATCGCGACGAGGCGGTGTTCGACGCGGCCGAGCGGTTCATCGCCGATCGTGCCAATGCGCGGCGGCACCTGGCATTCGGCTTCGGCATCCACCGCTGCGTCGGCGCCCGGCTCGCGGAGCTGCAGGTCACGACGCTTCTCGAGGTGCTGCTCGAGCGCAGGCTGATGCCGGTCCAGACGGGCGAGCCGGAGCGGGTCGCCAACTGCTTCGTCCACGGCTACCGCCGCCTGCCGGCCCGGCTGGTCCGCCCATGAAAATGCGCGCGAGCCGGAGCCCGCGCGCACTTTCAGCTTAGCGACTTCGCCTGAACGTCAGACGCGGAAGTCGTAGATGCGACCGTTCGCGGCGTAGCAGGTGAAGTCGTCGCGATCGATGTCGTAGCGGCGGTTCCAGCCGCGGCCGTCATAGTCCACCCGATCGACGCGGCCGCGGATGCGGTAGCCGCGGCGGTCGCGGTCGAGATCGGTGATGGTG
>DASZEO010000290.1:0-4788 GCA_035940755.1 Allosphingosinicella sp.
CTGGATGTCCTCGATCGGCCCGATCTGGCCGTCCCAGCGATAGACGGCGCGCTCGACGACGTTCCTGAGCTCGCGCACGTTGCCGGGCCAGGAATAAGCCTGGAGCCGGGCCATGGCCGTCTCCGAGAAACCGGGCCAGTCATCCCAGCCGAGCTCGAGCGCCATCCGCCGCCCGAAAAAGTCGATCAGCACGGGGATGTCGCTCTCGCGGTGGCGCATCGGCGGCAGGGTGACGACCTCGAAGGACAGCCGGTCGAGCAGGTCGGCGCGAAAGCGCCCCTCGTCGACCAGCCGCGGCAGATGCTCGTTGGTGGCCGCGACGATGCGCACGTCCACCTCGAGCGGCCGCGACGCGCCGATCCGGGTGACCTCGCCATATTCGATCGCCCGAAGCAGCCGGTCCTGCGCCGGGCTGGACAAAGTGGCGAGCTCGTCGAGGAACAAGGTGCCGCCATTGGCCTCCTCGAAGCGCCCCGGCCGGGCCTTGGTTGCGCCGGTGAAGGCGCCGGCCTCGTGGCCGAACAGCTCGGCCTCGATCAGCGTCTCGGGCAAAGCGGCGCAGTTCATCACGATCAGCGGCCCGTCCCAGCGCGAGGAGAGATGGTGGAGCCGCTCGGCGATCAGCTCCTTGCCGGTGCCCCGCTCGCCGATCACCAGCACCGGCCGGTCGAGCGGCGCGGCACGGCTCGCGCGCTCGACCGCATCGAGGAAAGTCGAGGATTGGCCGACCAGCTGGGTGTTGCGCTCCATTGCCGAGTGTTGGGATATTTCACCACCTCTTGGCAAGGAAAAAGCGCCTGACCCACCCGCTCGAAGGGCCGTTTTTCGCAGTTTTCCGAGGCCCGTCCGGCTCTGGCACGACCCCTGCTTAGGAAGAAGCGTCACGCCGGGTTCGGCGGGATGAAACGAAGGCCAGGGCTCAGGGAGACGAAAGATGCTGAACTTCGAAAACATCACTCGCGTCGCCGTTGCCGCGGCCGGCGCTCTCATCCTCTCGACGCTGTCGGTCACGGCGGCGGTGGGCCCGGCCCACAACGCGGGCAGCGGCCTTGCCGCGGCCGCGGCCGGACCGGCCGTCTATGTCTGATCGCCTTCGGGTCGCGGTCGGGGTCGGGGAGCTCATCCGGATGGGCCCTCCCCGCCCCTTCAATCCGCCGCGGCCCCGCCACATTGTGAAGGAGTATATTCCCATGGGTATCTTTTCGCGGACGCGCGATATCATTGCCGCCAACGTCACCGATCTGCTCGACAAGGCGGAGGACCCCGCCAAGATGATCCGGATGATCATCCTGGAGATGGAAGAGACCCTGGTCGAGGTGCGCGCCTCGGCGGCGCGGACCATCGCCGACCAGAAGGAGATGCGCCGGCAGATCGCCAAGCTCGACCGGCTCCAGGAAAGCTGGGTCGAGAAGGCCGAGCTGGCCCTTTCGAAGGGGCGCGAGGACCTCGCCAAGGCGGCCTTGTTCGAAAAGCAGAAGTCGGCCGACATGGCCAGCCAGCTCAAGGCCGAGATCGAGGTGCTCGACGACGCGCTTCGCGCCTCGGAGGCCGACATCGCCAAGCTCCAGAACAAGCTTCGCGAGGCGCGCGCCCGCCAGAACGCGATCATGACCCGGATGGAAAGCGCCCATAACCGCGCCCGGCTGCGCGAGCTCTATTCCGGCCCGAAGGTCGATGAGGCCTTTTCGCGCTTCGACGTGCTCGAGCGCCATGCCGACCTGGCCGAGGGCCATGCCGACGCGCTCAGCCTCGGCGCTCCGCCCAAGTCGCTCGACGAGGAGATCGCCGAATTGCGGAACTCGGAGAAGGTTGATGCCGAGCTGGAGGCGCTGAAAGCGTCGCTTGCCAAGCGCACCAACGGCGGCGAAGCCGGCCAGCAGGAGGCCTGATCAGATGGAAGACGTCCTTATCCCAATCATCGTCGTCCCGGTCCTGTTCATCGCGCTGCCGTGGATCATCCTCCACTATGTCAGCAAGTGGAAGACGGCGGCGACGCTCACCACCGAGGACGAGAACCTGCTGGACGAGCTCCACGACCTCGCCCGCCGCCTCGACGAGCGCATGTGCACGATCGAGCGCATCGTCCAGGCTGAGAACCCGAATTGGCGCCAGCTCGCCTGCGATCCGGTCGAGACGGCGCTCGAAGACCGCAGCACCCGCATCCTCGAGCAGGAGCGGGCCACCCGCGCCACCACCAGGAGGAACAGATGACCTCGCCGCGCACCCGCTTCTACCTCGACAAGCAGAACAAGAAATGGGCCGGAGTCTGTGCCGGGGTGGCCGATTATACCGGCATCGACGTCACCGTGGTGCGGATCGCGGTGGTCGTCCTCACCTTCCTCAGCGGCCCGTGGACCTTCCTGGCTTACGTCCTGGCCGCCTGGATGGCGCCCAAGAAGCCGGCCTCGCTTTATGACGAGGATCCAGATGAGAAGAAATTCTGGCAGGGGGTGCGCGCCAGCCCGCGCCGCACCGCCCGCGCCGTGCGTGCGCGCTTTCGCGACATCGACCGCAGGCTGGCCGACGTCGAGACCTACGTGACCAGCTCCAACAGCCGCCTCGCGCGGGAGATCGAGCAGCTTCGCTGACGCGGTCGCCGCGAGCGACGAGGAACATCGGGGTAGGAGGGACCCAAAAGATGAATGCAGACAAGATCGCCGCGATCAGCCAGCTGCTGCCGCTGATCGTCGTCGTGGTGACGATCGCGGTCGGCGGCTGGGTGATCAACACCTGGCTCAGGATCAAGCACGGCTACCCGCTCGACGGGGCGTGGGGCCAGGCCGTCTATCCGAAGACGAGCGACGAATCGATGGAGCGCATCAAGCTGCTGTCGACCGAGAATGCGCAGCTTCGCGCCGAGCTCGGATCGATCAAGGACCGGCTCGCCAACGTCGAGCGGATCGTCACCGACGACAGCCATCGTCTGACGCAGGAGATCGATTCCCTGCGCGCGCGGCGCAACTAGGGGAGGATCGATGCTTCACAATCTCGACAAGGTGCTGGTCGTCTTCATGGTCGTCGCGCTGCCGATGATCCTGATCTTCGGCCAGCCGATCTTCCGCCGGCTGATCGAGCATCGCGAGAAGCGCATGGAGATCGAGGCGCGCCTGACCGCCGAAAAAGCCGCGCAATATGCCGCCCATACCGAGCGGCTCGAGCAAAGGGTCCGGGTGCTCGAGCGGATCGTCACCGACAAGGGCATCGACCTCTCCGACGAGATCGAGCGCCTTCGCGACGACCGGCCGCTGAACTGAGACAAAAAAGACAGGGAGACCAAGGTGCTGATCAACAACCCCTTTTCGATGGTGGTGGCGATCATCCTGATCGTGTCGATCGCCAGCGTGCTGCGCGCCAAATATGGCGTCCACCGGCACGAGCGCCACGGCCGCCACGGCCGCCGCGAGCGCGTATCCGCCGAGGCCGAAGCGGAAGCCGCCGGGCTGCGCGACGAGGTGAAGCAGCTCAAGGAGCGGATCCAGGTGCTCGAGCGGATCACCGTCGAAAAGGAGAACAGCCTGGAGCGGCAGATCGAGGAACTTCGGGACCGGTAGCGGCGATGAACGACCCTGCTCTCCTCGTCGCGCTCGGCTCGGCCGGCACCCTCGCCGTCAGCGCCGCCGCGGGCGCGGCGCTTAAAGGGTGGCAGGGCTGGCTGGAGATCAGGCGGATGCAGGCCGGCCGCGCGGCCGTGCGCCGCCCGTCGGCCGGTGCACGCACCGACCTGGCCGATTTGAAGGCGCGGGTGCGCCGGCTCGAAGCGATCGCCCACGGCGGCGAGCTTTAGCCCTTCGGCGCGTGACGAACGCCCGCCGCTTCTTTAAGCGGCGGCCATGACCTTCCACTCGCTCGACGACGTCCATGCCGATTACGAGATGCTCGACGCCGACGACCGCTACCGGCTGCTGATCGACGTAGGCCGCGCGCTCGAATCGATGCCCGACGCGCTCAAGACCGACGCCACACTCGTGCGCGGCTGTTCGGCCTCGGTGTGGGTTTATCCCGTGCCGCAGCCCGACGGCCGGCTGCGTTTCCTCGCCGACAGCAACGCCGCCATCACCAAGGGCATCGTCGCGCTTGTGCTGCTCGCGGTGCAGGACCGCCCGCCGGAGGAGATCCTCGCCCAGGACATCGAGGGCGAGCTCGCCCGGTTCGACCTCAAGAACCAGCTCAGCTCCAACCGGACCCAGGGCATCCCCAACATGATCGCGCTGATCCACGAGACGGCCGCGCGGCTGGCACCATGAGCGCCGACCATCCGCGCATCGCCGAGCCGTTCGACCCGAAGCTTTTCATGAGCTTCGTTCGCCGCATCGGCCATGGCGGCGCGCTGGGCATCGCTTATGCCGATCATGGCGAGGACTGGGCGGAGCTGACCTTGCCCTACGACGCCCGGCTGGTCGGCATGCCCGACAGCGGAATCATCGCTTCCGGGCCGATCATCAGCCTGATGGACATGGCGACGAGCATCGCCATCTGGGTGAAGCTCGGGCGCTTCCGCCACCAGGCGACGCTCGACATGCGCGTCGATTATCTGCGCCCCGCCGAGCCCGGCCGGACGATCGTCGGCCGCGGCATATGCTACGGCGTCACCCGAAGCATCGGCTTCGTCCGCGGCACCGCCCACGACGGGGATCCGGAAGATCCGGTCGCCCATGTCGGCGCCACCTTCATGTTCACCGACTGAGGCCGGAGAGCGCCTGCGCGAGCGGCAGGTCCCCCATCCCGGCGGCCCCGGCCGCGCCACCTGGCGCTCGACCTCGGCGCGGAGCGGGTCGAGCCCGCTTTCGA
>DASZEO010000291.1:0-1778 GCA_035940755.1 Allosphingosinicella sp.
GCGATCCCGACCGGCGAGTTCCGCTCGGTCGAGGGGACGGTGTTCGACTTCCGCCGGCCGACGCCGGTTGGAGAAAGGGTCCGCGACGCCTCGGACGAGCAGATCCGCTTCGGCCGCGGCTACGACCATAATTGGGTGGTGGCGCGCGAGGTCTCGCGCGAGCCGCGGCTGCTCGCGCGGGTCGAGGATCCCGGCTCGGGGCGGGTGATGCACATCCTGTCGAACCAGCCGGGCGTGCAATTCTATTCCGGCAATTTCCTCGACGCGACGACGGTCGGGAAGGCGGGGCGTATCTACCGCATGGGCGATGCCGTCGTGCTGGAGCCGCAGATGTTCCCGGACACGCCGAACCGACCGGAATTCGGATCGGTCCGGCTCGAGCCAGGCCAAACCTACCGCAACGTCATCATCTGGCGATTTTCGACGACCGCCGAGGATTGAGCGGCGCCTTCGAAAGGAGAGGGTCCATGAAATTGCGCCTCTGGATCGCTCTGGCCGCCGCGTCGCTGGCCGCTCCGAGTTTCTACGACTCAGCGCCGGCCTTCGTTCAGTCGCAGGCGCAGGGGCAGCGCTGGACCGCCGAGCAGGCCAATGCCTGGTATGCGCGCCAGCCGTGGCTGACCGGCGCCAACTACATTCCCGCCACCGCGATCAACCAGCTGGAGATGTGGCAGGCGGCGACGTGGGACCCGCAGCAGATCGACCGCGAACTGGGCTGGGCGAGCACCCAGTTCGGCATGAATACGATGCGCGTCTTCCTTCACGATTTGGCTTATTCGGAGGACCCGCGCGGCTTCAAGCGGCGGATGGACCAGTTCCTGACCATCGCGGCGCGGCACGGCATCCGGCCTATCTTCGTCTTCTTCGACAGCTGCTGGGATCCCGATCCCGTGATCGGTCCGCAGCATCGGCCGATCCCGGGGGTGCACAATAGCGGCTGGGTGCAGAGCCCCGGCCGGCGCGACCTGATCGATCCGGCGCAGGAGGCGCGGCTTCGCCATTATGTCGAGGATATCGTCGGCACCTTCGCGCGCGACGAGCGCGTGCTCGCCTGGGACCTTTGGAACGAGCCCGACAATGAAGGCGGCGGCACCTACGAAGAGGCCCAGCTGGCGCAAGAGCGGCAGCGAATCGAGACGCTGCTGCCGCGGATGTTCGATTGGGCGCGCAGCCGACGCCCGATCCAGCCGCTCACCAGCGGCATCTGGTCGGGAGACGACTGGTCGCCGTCAGCGTCGCTGAATTCGATCCAGCGCACACAGCTGACTCAATCCGACGTCATTACCTTCCACGATTACGGCTGGCCCGAGCAGTTCGAACGGCGCGCGGCGCAGCTGCGCGCCTACGGCCGCCCGCTCATCTGCACCGAGTGGATGGCGCGAAGCGCCGGCTCGACCGTCGACGCGGTGCTCCCCGTCGCCCGGCGGGAGAATATCGGCATGGTCAACTGGGGCCTCGTCCAGGGCGACATCCAGACCCACCTGCCGTGGGACAGCTGGCAGCGGCCTTACACGCTGCAGCAGCCGACGATCTGGTTTCACGACCTGATCCGCCCCGACGGCACGCCCTACCGGCAGCGAGAGGCCGAGATCTTCCGCGCGCTTCGCTCGCAGCCCGCGGCGCGCTGAAGCGGCGCCACGTTCGCGCTAAGCGGCGGGCTCGGTCCGCTCGGCGTCGGCGATCAGCTCCATCACCTCGGTGATGATGTTCGCCATTTCGGCGTGCGCCCGCTCCGGGTCGCGCGCCTGGATGGCCTTGAGCACCGCGCCGTGCGCCGG
>DASZEO010000292.1:0-7678 GCA_035940755.1 Allosphingosinicella sp.
CGCTCGACCTGCCGCTGGACGGGGCCGGGGAGGCCGCCTGCCCCGCCACCGGCGAGCGCTACGTGCTGGAGTCCGGCACCTGCCGGATGCTCGAACCATGATCCCGTTCGCCGACCTTGGCGCGCAATATGCGGCGCTGAAGGACGAGGTCGACGAGGCGATCGCCCGAGTCCTTGCCCACGGCCGCTTCATCATGGGCCCGGAAGTGGAGGAGATGGAGCAGGCGCTCGCCGCTTATGCCGGCTCGCCGCACTGCATCGCCGTAGCGAGCGGCACCGAGGCGCTGCTGATCGCCCTGATGGCGCTGGGCGTCGGCCCGGGCGACGAAGTGATCATGCCGGCCTTCACGTTCGCCGCCACGGCCGAGGTGGCGGTGCTCGCCGGCGCCACGCCGGTGCTGGTCGATATCGAGGCCGACACCTGCAACATCGACGCGGCCATGATCGAAGCCGCCGTCACCGGCCGCACCCGAGCGATCATGCCGGTCAGCCTCTACGGCCAGCCCGCCGACATGGACGAGATCGGCGCCGTTGCCCGCGCCCACGGCCTGGCGGTGATCGAGGACGGCGCCCAGAGCTTCGGCGCCGACTATCGCGGCCGCAAGAGCTGCGCCCTCTCCACGTTCGGCTGCACCAGCTTCTTCCCGTCCAAGCCGCTTGGCTGCTACGGCGACGGCGGCGCCGTCTTCACCGAAGATCCGGAACTCGCTTCGGCCTGCCGCGAGATCCGCGTCCACGGCCAGTCCGGCCGCTACCACCATACCCGCATCGGCCTGGGCGGCCGAATGGACACGCTGCAATGTGCCGTGGTGCTGGCGAAGCTCAAAAGGTTCGAGTGGGAGATGGAGCGGCGGCGCGAGATCGGCACGCGCTACAACCGCCTGTGCGACGAAGCCGGCATCGCGCGGGTCGTCCAGCGGGGCGACCGGACCAGCGCCTTCGCCCAATTTACCGTGCTGGTCGACGACCGCGCCGCCCTCCAGCGCGCGCTTGAGCAGGCCGGCATCCCCACGGCGGTCCATTATCCGGCGCCGCTCAGCCGCCAGCCGGCCTATCGCGAACGGTGCCGCTTCGGGGCCCTGCCCAATTCGGAGGCGGCGGCGGCGCGGGTGCTGAGCCTGCCCATGCACGCTTATCTCGAAGCGGCCGTGCAGGATCGAATCCTCGGCGCGCTGGCGGAGGCGGTTTCGGGCCGCTGATGGCGGATTATGTCGTCATCGGCGCCGGCATCGTCGGCCTCGCCGTCGCGCGCGAGCTGAAGCGGCGCGAGCCGAAGGCCAGGGTGCTGGTCCTGGAGAAGGAGGACCGCCCCGGCCGCCACTCCAGCGGGCGCAACAGCGGCGTCCTCCACAGCGGCATCTACTATCCCGCCGCATCGCTCAAGGCGCGCGTCTGCGGCCAGGGCGCTCGGGAGATGGCTGAATTCTGCCGGAAGCGCGGCCTGCCGCTGCGGCGGATCGGCAAGGTCCTGGTGCCGACGCAGGCGGCCGACGCCTCGCAGCTCGACCTGCTCGCTCACCGCGCCGCCGCCAACGGCGTTGAGGTCGAGCGGCTCGACGGCGCGGCGCTGAGGCGGCTGGAGCCGGAGGTCGGCTCGGCCTCGGGCGAGGCGCTGTTCGTCCCCGGCACCTCGGTGGTGAGCTCCGCCGAGGTCATGGCCGCTCTGGTCGACGAGGTCGTCAAGGCAGGGGTCGAGCTGCGCTGCGGCGGCCGCCTCGGCGCGGTCGCGCCGGAGCGGCGGGAGCTCGAATGGTCGGGGCAGCGGCTCAGCTACGGCCATGTCGTCAACGCCGCCGGGCTTCACGCCGACACCGTCGCCCATCTTTTCGGCGTCGGGCGGCGCTACACGCTGCTGCCCTTCAAGGGCATCTACTGGAAGCTCAATCCTGCCTCGGGCCTCAAGATCAACCACCTCATCTATCCGGTGCCGGACCTGCGCGTGCCGTTCCTCGGCGTCCACACCACGACGGCGATCGACGGCGCCATCTATGTCGGGCCGACCGCGGTGCCCGCCTTCGCCCGCGAGAGCTATCGCGGCCTGGAAGGCGTGACCCCGGCCGAGTTCCTGCGGATCGGGTCGCTGCTAGCGCGGCAGTTCGTCTCGGGCCGCGACGGCTTTCGCCGCCTCGCCTGGCAGGAGGGACGGCGCTACTCGAAAAGCCGCTTCGCGCAGGCGGCGCGGGCGCTCCTGCCGCGGCTCCGGCCGGAGCATCTCCTGCCCTGCGACAAGGTCGGAATCCGCGCCCAGATGCTCGACCGCAAGGCGGGGCGGCTGGTCACCGACTTCCTCGTCGAGGCTGGACCGGCCTCGACTCACGTGCTTAATGCCATCTCCCCGGCCTTCACCAGCGCCTTCCCGCTCGCGCGGCTCGTGTGCGACGACAACCTATTGAAGTGAAAGACGATCATGCGACTTGAGGGCAGCAAGCTGGTCCTGATCGGCGGCGCCGGGCTGATCGGCTCGCACACCGCCGACCGGCTGCTGAGCGAGGATGTCGGCGAAGTCCTGATCTACGACAATTTCGTCCGCGGCCGCCACGAGAACCTCGAAGCGGTGCTGAAGGACCCGCGGGTGCGCGTGTTCGACATCGGCGGTGACATCCTCCAGGCCGACATCCTCGAGGCGGCGCTGGACGGCGCAGACGGAGTCTTCCACTTCGCCGCTTTGTGGCTGCTCCAGTGCCACGAATTTCCCCGCAGCGCCTTCGACGTCAACGTCCGCGGCACATTCAACGTCATGGAAGCCTGTGTGGCCAAAGGCGTGAAGCGGCTGGTCTATTCGTCCTCCGCGTCGGTCTACGGCGACGCCGTCGAGGAGCCGATGGGCGAAGACCACCCGTTCAACAACCGGAATTTCTACGGCGCCACCAAGATCGCCGGCGAAGCGATGCTGCGCGCTTTCCACCACCGCTACGGCCTCGACTACGTCGGCCTCCGCTATATGAACGTCTACGGGCCGCGGCAGGATTATCGCGGCGCCTATATCGCCGTGATCATGAAGATGCTCGACGCCATCGACCGCGGCGAGAGCCCGACGGTGCTGGGAGACGGATCGGAGGCGTTCGACTTCGTCGCGGTCGAGGATTGCGCCTTGGCCAATGTGCGGGCGATGCAGGCGGAGACTTCCGACCGTTTCTACAATGTCGGCACCGGGCGACGGACGTCCTTGAAGGAACTGGCCGAGCTGCTGATCGAGCTGACCGGTTCACGCGGGACCGTGCAATATGCGCCGCGAAGCGCGGCCACCCTCGTGCGCAACCGCATCGGCGATCCCACGCGCGCGGCCGAAGAGATCGGCTTCACCGCCGGGATCGGCCTGCGTGAGGGGCTGGAGCGGCTGATCGCCTGGCGCGCGGCGCACAAGGGCGAGGTCGAGGCTCGGCGGGCCGCGGCGGCATGAGCGCGCGGCCGATGATCCACATCTCCCTGCCGGCGACGGGCGAGGAGGAATGGGAGGCCTGCCGCGAGCCGCTGATGAGCGGCTGGCTGACCCAGGGGCCGAAGGTCGCCGCCTTCGAGCAGGCCTTCGCCGAGCGGCACCGGGTCGCCCACGCGCTGGCGACGACCAGCTGCACGACCGGGCTCCACCTGATCCTCGCCGGCCTGGCGATCGGGCCGGGCGACGAAGTGATCGTCCCCGCCTTCACCTGGATCGCCACCGCCAACGTCGTCCTCTATTGCGGCGCGACCCCGGTCTTCGCCGATGTCGATCCGACCACCTACAATGTCGATCCCGCCGACCTGGCGCGGAAGGTGACGGAGCGCACGCGGGCGGTGATCGCCGTCCACATGTTCGGCCTGTGCGCCGACATGGAGGCTATCCGCGCCGCCGTGCCCGACGGGGTGCCGATCGTCGAGGACGCGGCCTGCGCCGCCGGCGGATCCTATCGCGGCACGCCCGCGGGTGGGCTGGGGGACGCCGCCGCCTTCTCCTTCCACCCGCGCAAGTCGGTCACGACCGGCGAAGGCGGGATGGTCACGACCGGCGATCCGGAGCTGGCGGAGCGGATGGCGCGGATGCGCAACCACGGCGCCTCCGTTTCCGAAGAGCAGCGCCATGTCGGCCCGAAGCCCTATTTGCTGCCGGAGTTCAACCTGCTCGGCTTCAACTACCGGATGACCGACCTCCAGGGCGCTGTCGGGCTGGTACAGCTGGGGAAGCTCGACCGCTTCATCGCCGAGCGGGCGGGGCGGGCGGAGCGCTACCGCGACGGGCTCCAGCGGCTGGGGTGGCTGAGGATGCCGGACTTCGGCGACGGCGGCCACGCGTGGCAGGCCTTCGTCACTTATGTCGACCCGGAGACGGCGCCGATGCCGCGCAACGATTTGATGGAGCGGCTCCGGGAAGCCGGCATCTCGACGCGGCCTGGGACCCATGCGGTCCACATGCTCGGCTATTATCGCGAGCGGTTCGGCCTCGAGCCCGGCGACTGCCCCGGCGCCCGCGACTGCGACGCCAACACCATGGCGATCCCGCTCCACAACCGGATGAGCGACGAGGATTATGACCACGTCATCGGCACCCTCTGCGCCCTCTGAGGCGGCGGGCGCGGCCGTTCGCACGCTTCCGGACTGGCTCCGGCGCTTGCTCGGCGTCGCGATGGAGCGCGAGGTGATCGAGGAGGCGGGGATCACCGTCATCGCGCGCAAGACGGGCGGCTGACGCGATGTGCGGGATCGCCGGCCTGATCAACCTCGACGGCGCGCCGGTCTCCCCGGCCGTGCTCCAGCGCATGACCGACGCGCTCGTCCACCGGGGCCCGGACGGCGAGGGGCAGTGGATCGAGGCGAATGTCGGCCTCGGGCACCGGCGCCTGGCGATCATCGACCTGTCGCCGGCCGGCCACCAGCCGATGGCGAGCGCCGACGGCCGGTACCTGCTCAACTATAATGGTGAGGTCTATAATTTCCGCGAGCTTCGCGCGGAGCTGGAGGCGCGCGGCCATCTCTTCCGCTCGCGCACCGACAGCGAGGTGGTGCTGAACGCCTTCGCCGAGTGGGGCACGGCGGCGCTGGAGCGGTTCAACGGAATGTTCGCGCTGGCGCTGTGGGACCGGCGCGATCGGCGCCTGCTGCTCGCTCGCGACCGCTACGGCATCAAGCCGCTCTACGTGCACCGCGACGGCCGCCGCTTCGCCTTCGCCTCCGAGCAGAAGGCGCTGATGACCCTGCCGGACTTCGCCCGCGTCGTCGATCGGCGGGCGTTGCTCGAATATTTCACCTTCCAGAACATCTTCACCGACCGGACCCTGCTCGAAGGCGTCGAGCTGCTGCCGCCGGGCCATTATGCGACGCTCGACCTGGCGGAGGCGGCGCCGGAGCTCAGCCGAACCCAATATTGGGACTTCGATTTTTGCGAGCCGGACGCGCCGGCTGAGGACGAAGCCTATCGCGAGGAGCTGGAGCGGCTGTTCCGCCAGGCGGTGACCCGCCAGCTCGTCACCGACGTGGAGCTCGGCTCGTATCTCAGCGGCGGGATGGATTCGGGCTCGATCACCGCCATCGCCGCCCAGTCCTTTCCCTACTTGAAGACCTTCACCTGCGGCTTCGACCTCAGCTCCGCGTCGGGCATCGAGCTCGCCTTCGACGAGCGCGCCAAGGCCGAGGCGATGTCCTACCGGTTCAAGACCGAGCATTATGAGATGGTCCTGAAAGCCGGGGACATGGAGCGGGCGATGGCCAAGCTCGCCTGGCATTTGGAGGAGCCGCGGGTCGGGCAGAGCTACCCCAATTTCTACGCGGCCCAGCTCGCCTCCAAGTTCGTCAAGGTGGTGCTGAGCGGCACCGGCGGCGACGAGTTGTTCGGCGGATATCCGTGGCGCTACTATCGCGCCGTCCGCAACGACGGCTTCGACGATTATGCCGACAAATATTACGGCTTCTGGCAGCGGCTGGTCGGGGACGGCGAGCGCAGGCGGATGTTCGCGCCGATCTGGAGCGACGTGGCGGACGTCTCGACGCGCGACATCTTCCGCGGTGTTTTCCGCCGCCACGAGGAGGCGCTCGAGGGGCCTGAGACCTACATCAATCACTCGCTCTACTTCGAGGCGAAGACCTTCCTTCCGGGCCTGCTGGCGGTCGAGGACAAGCTCAGCATGGCCCACAGCCTGGAAAGCCGCGTGCCCTTCCTCGACAACGACCTCGTCGACTTCGCGATGCGGGTGCCGGTGCGGCTCAAGCTCAACAATTTGGCCAAGGTGGCGCGGCTCGACGAGAACGAGCCCGGCAACAAGCCGGCGCGCTTCTTCGAGAAGACGCGCGACGGTAAGCAGATCCTCCGGGACGTGATGGCGCGCTTCATCCCCGAAGAGGTGACGCGGGCGGAAAAGCAGGGCTTTTCAGCGCCGGACGCGAGCTGGTTCAAGGGCGAGAGCATCGATTTCGTCAAGCGCACTCTGCTCGAGGGGCAGCCGCGCCTCTACGAGCTGCTCGACCGCAAGACGGTGGAAGCGCTCGTCCAGGAGCATCTGAGCGGCACCCACAACCGCCGGCTGCTGATCTGGTCGCTCCTCAACGTCGAGCAGTGGCTGGCGCATTGCGCCGGCTGAGCGGGCGGCGATGAACGTCGCCTTCCTGGGCACCACCCGGTTCGGGCTGCGCTGCCTGGAGGCGCTGGCGCGGCTGCCGGACTGCCGGCTGGTCGGCGCAATCGCCGCGCCACCAACCTTCCCGATCTCCTACCGGCCGGAAGGGGTGACGAACGTCCTTCATGCCGACGTGCCGGCTTTCTGCGAAGCCAACGGCCTGCCGTGCCTTCTCGTTCGCGACGGCATGCGGGATGAAGGCCTGCTCGGCGAGGTGGAGCGGTGGCGGCCGCAGGCGTTGGTCGTCGCCGGCTGGTTCCACATGCTCCCGAAAAAGTGGCGCGACCTGGCGCCGGCCTACGGGCTGCACGCCTCGCTGCTCCCCGATTACAGCGGCGGCGCGCCGCTGGTGTGGGCGATGATCAACGGCGAGCGCCGCACCGGGATCACGCTGTTCCAGCTCGCCGGCGGCGTCGACGACGGGCCGATCGTCGGGCAAGCGGCGACCGACATCTCCGCCGACGACACGATCGGGACGCTCTATGCGCGCATCGAAACCCTGGGCGTGGCGCTGCTGGAGCAGCATGTCCCGCTTCTCGCCCAAGGCCGGGCGCGGCTCGAGCCGCAGGACGAGCGGCTAAGGCGCACCTTCCCGCAGCGCGGGCCGGAAGATGGCCTGATCGACTGGACTTGGCCGGCGGCGCGGATCCACGACTTCGTCCGGGCGCAGACGCGGCCCTATCCCGGCGCCTTCACCAGACTCGGCCAGACGCGGGTTACGGTCTGGGCGACGCGCCTCACGGACGACGCGCCGTTGTTGGCGCTGGGCGAATATGCCGGCCGCGACGGCCGCCTGTTCGCCGGAGCCGGCGTCGGGGCCCTGGAGCTGCTGGAGGTCGAAGCCGTTGGCGAACGGCTCGGCGCCGGCGGCCGGTTCGGCTAACGGCGATGATCAGAACCCTGATCAGCCACAGCCTGGTCTACGGCCTGACCAACATCGCCGCGCGCGGCGCCCTTTTGGTCTCGCTCCTCGTCCTGCCGATGATCCTGCCCCCGACCGACTACGGGGCGCTGGCCATGCTTGCGCTGGCGGGCAATTTGGCGAGCGTGATTGTGCCGCTCCAGGTCTCGCAGGGACTGGCGCGCCATCACGCT
>DASZEO010000293.1:0-19719 GCA_035940755.1 Allosphingosinicella sp.
CGTGCCTTGGCGAACGAAGAAATTGGCCTCCGGGGGCGGCGTGCCGGTGGGCGGGCTGTCGGTTGCGACGACGTTGCCGAAGACGCTGTATCCGGCGGAGAGGATGATCTCGCCATTCTCGACGGTTACGTCGGTCGCCGCGTCGAAGCCGACATTGCCGCTGAGCAAGGCCGTGATCGCCTGGTTCTTCGGGACGGCGACCATGTAGATGCGTTGATTGTCGCCGGCGCCGGTGCTGGCCGGGCCGCCGGTGGTGCCGGTGTGGGTGAGCGGATCCGGATTGTCGCTGCCGGTCCCGACGATGATGTCGAAGAGGCCGTTGTTGATCCTCAGCTCGACGGCCTCCGCGGCGACGTAGGCGGTCGAGCCGTTCACCGTCGCGGTGCCGCCATGGACGACGCGCGGCGCCACCATGGCGAAGTAGCTCCCGTCGGCCGGGGCGTTGATCTGAGCGCCCGCCAGCGTTTCCACCGTGGCATGGGGATCGCCGCTGCCCAGCGTGAAGCTGAGGTCGCTGGGGTTGAAATAAGGGCCGTAGCCGCTCTCGTCGGTGGTGGTGACGCTGAGCGTGCTGAGCACGAGGTTGCCGACGTCGAACACGGCGGTCGGCCCGACGACGATCCCCGCGGCGTTGGTGAAGATGACCGTGCCGCCGCGCGCCGTTCCGCCCCCGGCCTGCTGAAGCTGGCTGACGACGCGGCCGTTGAACTCGATCGGCACCGGGATCAGCACGCGGTTGAGGACCGCGAAATCGCGCCCGACAGCGCCCTGGAACGTGACGGTGTTCCCCTGCGGCAGGAAGTCCCAGCTCGTCCCCGTCACCGGGGCGTTGGCGGTCCAGTTGATGATTGCCGTGGTGGAGTCGTTGAAAGTGGGGCTGACCGTGATCGTTTCGGTGTTCGGGCCAGTGGTGCGGGTCAGGTTGCCCGCTACGGGCGTGTAGGTGCCGTTGATCGCCTGGCCCGGAGCCGGGGCCGGCCGCGCCATCAGGAGGGACGCGGCGCCGACCGCGCAGGAGAGCAGCAGCGCCCGTCGCCTGCGCGCCAGGAACGCAGTGCGCGGCGTGTGAGCGGGCGGGCTTTGAGCGCTCATCTGAAGCTCCATGGCCAAAGGCGGGTCGTCAGCGAGATCAGCAGGCGCGGGTCCCGCTCCGGCTGCAGCAGGGTGCGGTCGAGCGGCACAGCCAGCTGGACGTCGAGGCGCAGCCGGTCGCCCCAGGCGGCGCGGATACCGGCGCCGACCGAGGTCACCTCCTGCCGTCCGAGGACGACCAGCCGGTCCTCGTTCCACGTCCAGGCCTGGTCGAGGAACACGAACGGCTCCACCGCCCAAGCCTGTGGACCCGCCGGGAAGGTGCTGCCGTAGCGAAGCTCCGCCTGCACCCCGAGGCCGCTGTCGCCGAGGATCGCGCCGGGATCGTAGCCGCGCCCGATCGTGTAGTTGCCGGCCGAGAATTCCTCGAAGCTGAACAGCGGATCGCGGCTATATTGCGCCCGCGCCGAGGCGGCGGCGGTGAGCCGCGGCACCGGCCGGTACTCGCCCGAGACCGCGCCGCGGAAGACGGTGCCGGTGGGATCGCCCTCGAGACGGGTGGGCGGGACGACGTTCGGCTGCAGGCAGCGCTGCAGCGCCGGCCCGCAGCCCTCGCTCGCCCCCAATATGTCCAGCCCCTGCCGAGCCTCGGCGTAAGCGGCCATGCGCCAGCGCGGCTCGAAGGCCGAGTAGCGTGCATCGGCCGGGTTCACGTCCTGGGCGTCGTAGGTGAATCGCGCGAAGGCGACCCGGAGGCGGTCGCGGCTGAACGGCAGCTCGTTGAACTCGACGTCCTGGTCGACGATGTCGAGGCCGATCGCGCCGCGCAGCGACTGCGCCTGGCTCCGGACGAACGGATAATCCGCCTCGACGGTGGCGAACAAGGTCTCCGAGTCTATGTGAACGGCCGGATCGTTCAGATCCGGCTCCGCCCAGGCGTAAGTGAGCTGTCCGCCGAAGCCGAGGCCGCTGCCGCCGAGGCGGAAGTCGTGGGCGACCTGGAGCGTTCGCTGCTCGTGGAAATCGGCGGTGCTGTAGGCGGCAAGGACGGTCCGGTCGCCCAGGCCGGTGAGGCCGAAGAACTGGGCGCGCAGCAGCCCGCCCCACCGGCCGAGCTCACGCGAACCGTAATTCTGCGCCGCGAAGTCGACCAGGAGAGGCGTGCGCACAACCACGACCTCGCCGATGACTTCGCCGCGAGCCTGACCCGCCGAGCGGAGCGACAGGCGCACGTTGTATCCAGGCAGGTCGCCCGCCAGCAGCAGCGCCCGCTCGGCTTCGAAGCGGTTGAACACCTCCTGGCGCGTCAGCGGCTCGAGGTAGGAAGCGATCAGCCGCTCGGCGCGGCCGGCATCGCCCCGGACGCGAAGGCCGACAAGCTTCGCCATCAGCACCTGGAAGCGCACCGTGCCGCCCTGGATCCGCTGCTCGGGAACCTCGACCGCCGCGACGTATCCGGCATCGCGAAGGATGGTGGCGGCGCGGTCGCGTATCTCGCAGATGATCGAGACCGGCTGTTCCTGCCCGATCAGCGAGCCGTAGGCGGGCCGCAGCGCCTCGGCCGGCAGGTCGCGCAGGCCGTCGAAGGCGACGTCGGTGAGGGTGAAGCGGATGTTCTGATATTCAGGCCGATCGAGCGCGCACGGCGCCCGCTCCACTCCGCCCTCCACCGTCAGGCGCGCGGCGCCCTGCTGGACCGGCTCCGGTGTCGGCCGGGCTACTTCTTCGCGCGTGGGGGCGAGAGGCGGCTGCGGCGCAGTGCCCTGGGCATCCGCAGCGCTCGACAAGCCGATGGCGCACCCGGCAATCAGGGCCGCCTTGGCCCCGGCACGGCGGAAGCTCGCTGCCCCCAGACCTGACGCCGGCAAGACCATCCAAGCCCCCTTGGCCCCTTCCGGCCGAGTCCGGATCGACCAAGGCATAGCAGATTGACGCCGCTCGCCAATCCTTCCGTTTCAAGCAATTTAGCGGCGGTTGATCAATGCGGGATTGAGCCGCGCCACCTGCTCGAGGAAAGCGCGCGGCCGCTTCATCAGCCGCCCGGTGCCTTCGACCTGCAGCCCCGCGGCCCGCGCGAGGTCCGCGACGAAATGGACGCAGTTGCGCCGGTCGAGGTTGTACGAAGGTTGCCGCCGGGTTCGCCATCGGTCGACAGCCGTGAGCACGTCCCGATAGTGGCTGTCGCTGAGCGTCAGCGCGAACTGCCGGGCGCTCCGCGTCACCTGCTGCGGATCCTCGCTGATCACTTCGCCGGAAACCGAGCCGAGCAGCAGGCCGGGCGTGATCCTGCGAGCGGTAAAGCCATAGGTCGCGTCCACCGCCTCCCCCGTGGCGTCCAGCGTCCCGCTCACCCGGACGAAAGCGTGGGGGAAATGGCTGCCGCCCATGTCGCGCGAGTAGAAGGCGATTTCGACGGCGGCGGCAGCAGGCGCGTGGCCCACGAGCCACAGCAGGACATAGAGGACCAGGCTGAGGCGAAGAGGAACGGCTCGCGCCACGTCGCCCGCCCTCACCCGCCGGCCCGCGGCGGCGCCGCAACGGGCGGGGTCGCCACCTGCCCTGCCGCCCGGGCCTGGCGGATCAGCGCGATCTCGGCTCGAAGGAGAGCGAGGCGGCGGCCGGGGCTGCCGTGGGTGGCGGAGCCGAGGAAGTTGAGGCCGTGGCCGCGAAAGCGCGACCAGAAGCGCACCGCCGCCTCGGGGTCGTAGCCGGCGCGATCGAGCAGGTAGACGCTCAACCGATCGGCTTCGACCTCGGTCTGGCGGATCAGCCGAGCATTGCGCCCGAAATTGGCGAGGACCCCGCGCGATACGCCGGCGGCGTCCAGGCGGGCGCGGTGGCCCAGCACGTTGTGCGCGAACTCATGGGCGAGCACCGCCGCCAGCTCGTCGTCGTCGGCCACGTAGGAAGCGAGCGGCGTCGTGATCTGGACGTAGCGGCCATCGGCATGGGCGTCGTGCCCCCGTGCGGGAACCACCTGGAACCGGGTCGGGCATCCCTGCTCCGCCTCGACGCGAAGGCTGAGCGGCGCTCCCGCCCGGCGCACCTCCATCACAGCAGCGCCGTCGGCGAAGGCGCTCTCGATCGCATCGAGAATGCGCTCCGTCTGGTCACCCGATTGCCCTGGCGTCAGCCCGGTCACGGCATCGAAGGCCGCTCCGTCGACCCGGCTGATGGCGTCGTCCGGCCGAAGTCCGGCGCGCTCGGCGGAGCTTCCGGGCACCACCGCCAGCACCGCGGGATCGGCCCCGAAGCCGAAGGCCCGAATCGCGGCTGGACGATAGTCGCCATTATAGGCGGACAGGTCGTGGACCGCGAAGCCGGGCAGCCACTGGCGCACGGGGCAGAGGTCGCGGCTGCCGACGGCGAGGCGATGGCCGACCGTCGCCACTCTCGCGTCGAGCGCGCGCATCGCCAGCAGCGAGTCCCGCAGCGGGTCCGTTTGAGCTGCCGCCGGAGCCGCCGCCAGCGCGGCGAGTGCGGCCATTGCGCCGGCGCATCTAAAAAGAGGATTGATCAATTACTTGCCACGCGCTGGAGGTTCGGCGCCGCCGCGGCGGCGGCTACGCCATCTTAACCCCGGCAGGCTAGTCAGATCAAACCGCCAGCTTCCGGATGTGGCCGCAAGGCCACGAAAGGGCATTTCGGCAACACCCGGAACGGCTTCCGGAGCGCTCCAAATTTGGGGGTTGTCAATGCTAGGACGCTGTGGCAGTGCGAAAGAGCCAGCTCAACAGGGAGTTCGACATGAGTTTCAAGAAGGCATCTTTGGTGGCGATGCTCGCGGTCTCGATGACCGGCACGCAGGTTATGGCGCAGACCGCCACGGCTGCCTCGGCGTCGGCACCGACCACGGCGGCCCGCAGCGGCGCCGACATGGAGAATGCGAGTGAACTGCGCGGGGGCGCGTTCATCGCTTTGCTCGCGGTTCTCGCCATCATTCTCGGCATCCTTTGCCTGATCCAGAACGACGACGATAATCCGGTCAGCCCGGGCTGACGGCACGATATCGGAAAGAATAGCGGCCTTTCGGCCGCTATTTTTTTGTCCGGCAGACATGATCAGGAAGCGCGCGATTCTGTGGCTGTCGATCGCGATTGCCGCAGACGGGTGCGGCTCGCCGACACCTGCCAACCCGGAGGCGCCGGCGCGGCGGCCGCCGCAGCAGGCCTGTGAGCAGGCGCGGACCTCCCTCGAGCGCGATGGCGCCGGCGGCGGCCTGATGTTCGAGGAATCCGGCACGGCGATGATCGAACGCGATGCGTGGCTGCGGCTGGGCGAGGCCGGGCGCGAGCAGGTGATCGAGAGGCTGGCGGTGCTCGCCGGCTGCAGCTCCCCGAGCCCGCAGCGCGAGGTCGAGGTGGTCGTCCGCTCCGGTTCCGGCTCGGTGCTCGAGCGCAGGCTGCTGCGGCCGTCCACCGACTTCCGCTCCGGGCGATGACGGCTGCGCTTATTGTGTTTCGCCAGCCCCTCCTGTAGCGGCGCTCGCGGCCCACGAAGAGGATACCGGAATAGCTTCATGACGAGACGCTCAGCGATCCTGATCGCCGTCCTGATCGCCGGCGGCTGCCGCTTCGCAGCCGCGCCTGCGCCCGAAGAGAACAGCTCGCGCCTGCTGCAGGCTTGCGGCGAAACCGACCGGCTGCTCGGGCAGATGAAGGCCGCGGAGAACAGCTTCCGCTATGATGAGGCCGGCAATGCGAGGATCAGCAAGGCGCTCTGGCGGGCCATTCCCGCCCCGATGCAGGAATCGATGATCAACGCCATTGCCTATCGCGCCATCTGCGCCTCGGGCGAGCTGCACGAGCAGGCCGTTACCATAAGAAGCAGCGAGGATGGCGAGCTGCTGGCCCAGCAGACCGTGACCGAATTCGACCGCTGACCCTGTCAAATCGCCTTCACGTGGCGCAACAACGCCTTCTTTCGCCTGCGGGAATCCGCCAGGAGCGGCCGCCGCCTGTATCGCCCCGCAGGGGCCGTCGGGGGAGTGCTTCGCGCCCGATTTTGACGGTCAGCGGAAAAGCTCGTACAAACAAGGCATGAACGGACCGCCCCGCCGCCGCGGCATTTGGTGAACAAAGGGACTGCATGAAGACGGTGGTGGACCAGCTGACGACGCTCGGGCGCGCGCGCAAGCGAGCCGTCATCGTCGCCTATGACGGCGCGGCACTCCTGCTGGCGCTGTGGCTCGCCTTTTGCATGCGCTACGGCGAGTTCTACACGCCCGTGAACCAGTGGGTGGCGCCGCTCGCCGTCGCCGCGGTCGTGCTCGGCATCGCCGCCTTGCTGCTCCTGGGCATCTATCGGGTCGTGATCCGATACCTGGATCTCAACGCGGCAATGCGCATCGCACTCGGCGGCGCGGCGGTTTCGGCCGTCTGGTTCATTCTCGCCTACGTCTCGCGAGTCCCCAACATCCCGAGGTCGGTCGGCTTCATCTACTTCGGCATGGCCTTTCTGTTTCTGTTTTTCGGCCGGCTGGGCGCGGCCCGGCTGCTGAACGCCGGCCACAACCACGTCCCCAGCCCCCGCGGCGCTCATAAGGGCGAGAGGGCGAAGATCACCTCGGTGGCGATCTACGGCGCCACTGCCGCCGGCTCCTCGCTCGCCGAAGCGCTCCGGCGCCATCCGCAATACCGGCTGCGCTGCTTCGTCGACGACAATCCGGCGCTGGTCGGCCGCTCAATGGTCGGCGTGCCGATCCGCTCCGCCGCCGAGTTGCGCGAGGAGATTCGCGGCGGCGCCGTCGAGCAGGTGTTCCTCGCCATCCAGTCAGCGACCCGGACCGAACGCATGGCGGCCTTGGCGTCGCTGTCAGGACTGGGCGTACCGGTCATGACGATCCCCTCCTACGAAGAGATCATGACCGGCCATTACACCATCTCCGACGTTCGCCCGATCAACGTCGAGGACCTGCTCAAGCGCGACATCGTTCCGCCCATCAAGTCGCTGATCGAGGAGGGCCTGCGCGACAAGTCGGTCCTCGTCACCGGCGCCGGCGGCTCGATCGGATCGGAAATCTGCCGGCAGGTGGTGCAGTACCGGCCGCGCCGGCTGGTCCTCCTCGATCATTCCGAATTCGCCCTCTACACGATCGAAAGCGAGCTTCGGGCGCTGTTCGATGAAGCCAGCGACCCGCCGGAGCTGGTCTCCATCATCGGCTCGCTGCTTAACGCGCGCCTGGTGCGCGAAGCGCTGGCCGATCACGGTGTCGACACCGTCTTCCACGCGGCAGCCTACAAGCACGTCCCGCTGCTGGAGCTCAACGAAGTCGTGGGCGTGACCAACAACGTCGTCGGGACGCGCATTCTTGCCGACGCCTGCGTCGAAGTCGGGATTCCCCGGCTGACGATGATCTCGACGGACAAGGCGGTCCGCCCGACCAACGTCATGGGGCGCAGCAAGCGGGTCGCCGAGCTCTACATCCAGGCGCTTGCGCGCGAGCCGGACAGCCCCACGCAGTTCGGCATCGTGCGCTTCGGCAACGTGCTCGATTCTTCCGGATCGGTGGTCCAGCAGTTCCGCCGCCAAATCACGGCCGGCGGACCGGTCACCGTCACGCACGAGGACATCACCCGCTTCTTCATGTCGATCCCGGAGGCCACCCAGTTGGTGCTGCAGGCGAACAGCCTCGCCGCCCAGGGCGAGGTCTTCGTCCTCGACATGGGCGAGCCGGTACGGATCGCCGACCTCGCCAGGACGATGATCGCGCTTTCCGGGATGACCGAGAAGACGCGCGACAATCCCGCCGGCGACATCGAGATCCGATTCGTCGGGCTGCGCCCGGGAGAAAAGCTTCATGAGGAGCTTTTCGTCGGGGAACTGGTGACGGAAACCCTGCACCCGCAGATCAAGATGGCGCTGGAGCGGTTCATCCCGATCCGCGAGCTGAGGCCGCAGCTCCGGCGGCTCGACATCGCCCTCGAGGCGAACGACGCCCGTGCCGTGCGCACCGCTCTCAACAAGATCCTGGAACTCGATTTTTCGGGTGCCGGGCGCACCGCCGCATTAACGGCGCCCGACATTTCTCCGATGAGCGTTTCGACGAGCTGAGATCCGATGATCGACG
This sequence comes from Allosphingosinicella sp., assembly GCA_035940755.1. GTDB lineage: Bacteria > Pseudomonadota > Alphaproteobacteria > Sphingomonadales > Sphingomonadaceae > Allosphingosinicella. The sequence goes on from DASZEO010000293.1 coordinate 8,102, forward strand.
AGCAACCGCGCGGCATCGAAGATTCCGCCGCCGACGAGCAGCCGAAAACCTGGCGCCCCAGCCGGCGGCCCGAATACCATTCCCAAGGCGCAGGGGCGGCTGCGGCGCGGGTAATCGAACGTCCCCAGGAGCTGGGCGTGATGGCGTCGATGGTCCGCTTCCTGAGGCGGCCGTTCGTCAAGCTGATCCTGGGCCTCGGCCTGTTCATCCTGGCGGCCATCGTCTACGATGCGACCGTCAATTTCGGCAGCTGGACGGAGCGCAAGAAAGCCCCGAAGGCGACCGAGCACAAGGGCTCGCGCATCCCATCGGCCCCGACGGACTGAGCGGCGAAGCCCGGGCCGGCAGCGGGCGAACCGAAGACCGAACTTGTCGAGCCGACTGGGCGAACGTAACAAGCCGGAAACGCTCCCACTGGAACCGCCTTGGCCGACCCTCCTCTCTACTCGACGAGCGAATATTACGAGCCGGGCCTGATCAGCCGGGTGGGGTGGGAAACCTTCGCCGTTGTCGTCGTGCTCGCGCTCTTCATCGCGGTGGTGCTGGGCTCGCGCCTGCTGCTCCGCCGGTCCCGCGGCCTTAGCCCCACCAGCCGCAAGGTTCTTCGGCTGCTGGGCGGGCTAACCCGGCCGGCCGCTCCGCTCAGCTTTGGCCGCAGCCGCCGCTCGAAGCTCGGCACGCGCCGCAAGAGCGAGGATCATTACAAGATGAAGCCGGCGCTCGCTTCGGGAGACGCCGCGGCGATGCCGATGCGCTCGCCGGTGCTCGAGCGGGCGGAGCCCTTGGCGGCTGGGCGCAGGCGCTTCGCCCAGGACCTTACCCTGCTGCCCGAGGAGGCATGGCCTTTCTACGCCGAAGACGAGATCGAGGCGGTGGTCGACGTGCTCAAGTCGGGCAAGGTCAACCAGTGGACCGGAAGCAAGGTGTTCGAGTTCGAGCAGGCCTATACGCGCTACCTTCGCAACGGCCGCGCCATCGCCCTTGCCAACGGATCGGTTGCGCTCGAGCTTGCGCTCCGGGCGTTCGGCGTCGGACCCGGCGACGAGGTCGTGGTCACTCCGCGCACCTTCGTCGCCTCGGCCTTTTGCGTGAGGCTGGTCGGCGCGACGCCGGTCTTCGCCGACGTCGATCCGGACAGCGGCAACATCACCGCCGAGACCGTGGCCGCGGTGACGACCCCGCGGACGAAGGCCGTCATCCCCGTCCACCTGGCCGGCTGGCCGGCCGATATCCCGGCGATCGCCGCCTTCGCAAAGGACCGCGGCATCCTGGTGATCGAGGACTGCGCCCAGGCTCACGGCGCCGAGGTTGACGGCCTCCCGGTGGGGAGCTTCGGCGACGCCGCCACCTTCTCCTTCTGCCAGGACAAGATCATCTCCACCGCCGGCGAAGGCGGGCTGGTCACCTTCCGCGACGATCGCGCCTATGAATGGGCCTGGTCGTACAAGGACCACGGCAAGGTCCGCAGCCGCGCTCTGGAACATGCGCCGCAGCCCGGCTTCCGCTGGCTCCACGACATCGTCGGCACGAATTGGCGAATGACCGAAATCTGCGCCGCGGTCGGCCTGCTGCAGATGGACAAGCTTCCGCAATGGCGAATGCGACGGACCCGCAATGCGGACGTGTGGGCCGAGGCGCTGCAAGACGTCCCCGGCGTCCGGGCGCCGCGGCCCGCCAGAAACCTGACCGGTGCCTACTACAAATTCTACGCCTATCTGGACGTGGACGCAGGGCAAAATGCACGGCTGCGTGACCGGATCCTCCAGGAAGCCGGCGCCGCGGGGATCCGAATCTTCTCCGGCTCCTGCTCGGAAGTCTACCGGGAGGCGGCGTTCTCGGACATGAAGGTCGAGCCGCACCCCGTCGCGAAGGCGCTGGGCGACAGCAGCCTCATGTTCGAGGTGCACCCCACGCTCGACACCCGGCGCCTGCGCGACCGCGCCGACGCTGTCGCCGAAATCATCCGCAGAGCGGTCGATTAGCGCCCAGCGGGGCGGCGGGCCTTCTTCTCGGGAACGGCGGTTCCCGCAGGGTGCGCGCTTTAGGCGCGGCCCGAACCCACGCCGTCCTCGACATCCTCGGCGCGACTGGAGCCCTTGCCCAACACCCCGGGAAGGATGAAGCGCGTCCGCGATGCCTCCTCCTTGCCGCCGGCGGGGGCGCCGTAGCCGTAGCCGTAACCGTAGCCGTAGCCGTAGCCGGATGTGCGGGAATCGAACTTGGTGAGGACCCCGCCGACGATCCGGGCGCCGGCGGTCCGCAGCCGGTTGACGGTATTCTGCGCGACCGACAGCTTGATCTTCTCAGCCTCGAACACGATCAGGGTCCGGTCGCACGCGGCCGCGAGGAGCGGCGCGTCCGCGAGCCCGAGGACCGGCGGCCCGTCCAGGATAACGATGTCGAACATCCCCGAAAGCTTGCGCAGGATCTCGGCCAGCGCCGGGTCGGAAAGAAGGTCGGCCGGATTGGGCGGAACCTTGCCGGCCTCGAGGAGCGATAGGCCGGGAATGCTGGTCGGCCGGATGACCTCCTCGAGCTTCGAAGCGCCGGTGAGCAGTCCGGAGAAGCCGTGAGTCTCGCCTTCCTCCATCGAGAAGGAGGGGTTGCGAAGGTCCGCGTCGAGCAGCAGCGTGGTGTAGCCGAGGCGGGCGAAGTTGCGAGCCAGCGCCAGAGCGGTCGTGGTCTTTCCCTCGGCAGCGCCGGAACTGGTGACGAGCAGCGTCGAAGGCGCGCCCTGCGCGGTGGCGAACTGGATCGCGCTTCTAAGCGACGCGTAAGCCTCCATGATCGCGGAGCGGGGATTGTCGATGACGTCGCTGAGGCCGGTGCCGCGCTCGCCCTTCGGAATGACTCCGAGCGGCGGGATTTCGAGCTTCGTCTCGAGATCCTCCTGGCTCCTGATCGTATAGGTCAGGAATTCGAGAGCAAAGGCGGCGGCGAGGCCCGCGAGCAGGCCGATGAGCGCGCCGATGATCGTGCTTCGCACCGGCTGCGGCTCGACCGGCGCACGCGGCACCTGCGCCTGGTCGACCACGGAGATCAAATTCTCGCCGACACCGCCGGCGACTCCGACCTCGTTGTACCGCCGAAGCAGCGCGTCGTAAGTGGCGCGATTGGTGTCCACGTCGCGCTGCAGGATGTTGTACTGGATGCTCCGCCCGCGCAGGTTCTGCACGGCAGCGCGAAGGTCGTTCATCCGGTGCGCGACTTCGTTTTCGCGGTTAAGGGCGGCCGCATATTCGGAACGCAGCGTGCCGACGACCTGGCCCATCTCCCGCTGGAGCGCCGCTTCCTGGGCGGCGATGCGCGTGCGCAGGTCCACCATCTCGGGGTGCTCCGGGCGCATCAGGTTCGATTTCGTCTGGTACTCCGCGCGCAGCACGTTGAGCTGCTGCCTGATGTTCTGGACGGTTGCGCTCTGCAGCACCTCGTTGGTGGGATCGCCGGAGCTGGCCTGGCGGTAGCGCATCTCGGCCTGCACCCGTGCGCTCTGCGCGCTCGCCAGTTCCTGGTTGGCCGCGCTCAGGCGGATGCCTTCGAGGCTCTCGCTCGCCTGGCCTTCGGTCTGCTCGTCGCCGGCCCGGGTCAGGACGATATTCTGCTGAATCGCATAGGCGGTGAGCCTGCGCTCGGCATCCTCCAGTCGCCCGCGTACTTCCGCGATGCGCCGTTGAAGGAAGTTGCGCGCATATTCGCTGGCCCCGTAGCGGCGCTCGAGGACGGACGCGATGAAGTTCTCGGCGAAGGCGTTGGGCACCCGCGCGGCCATGTCGGGGCTCGGGCTCTTATAGGAGATCTGGACGAGGCGGCTGCTCGGCACCGGCGTGACGACGAACGTGCTCATCAGCCGCGCGGTGGCCTGTTCGAGCCGCACCTGCGGCGGCGCGCCGGGCGTGGCGAAGTTCGGGTCCTGGGTCAGGTTCATGTCGCGAGCGACGCGCTCGGCGAGCGAGGCGCTGCGCAGAAGGCCGTAATTGGTTTCGAGCGACTGAGCGTCGGTCATCGGCGTCGCTTGCACCGTGCCGCCGACGTCGACCATCTTCACCTGCTCGACGCTGATCTCGAGTGTCGCGGACGACTGGTATTGGGGGGTCGTCATCATCACCACGGTGATTGCAGACGCGATGCCGAGCAGCAGCGAGGCGAGGATCAGCCACCGGTACTTGATGAGGATGCGCCAGATGTCCGGCAGGCCGAACGTCAGCGACTTTGCCGGCCCGGAGGCGACGACGGTGCCGCCCATCATCGGGAACCCCAAGGCGTTCGGCGCCGCTGCGGCTGCGGCGGCCCGGCCCGAGTGCGCGTGTTGGATCGGCGTGTTCATGATGCTTGAAAATCCAGCCAATTAGAGAATGAACGGGCGGAACAGAGCCAGGATCGGGATTGCCGATAGCACATCCCGCCACGTCTGGCGCGTGTCATTGCCGTCCACGATGATGATGTCAGAGGGATAGACCACGGGATCTTCCATCTGCGAGGCCCGGATCGCCCTCAGATCGAAGCCGGCCGCCATGCGCTGGCCGCCGACCTGGCGAAAGACGATGACCCGGCGCAGGTTGGCGTTGGCGCTGGCACCCCTGGCAAGAGCGACCGCCTGCATCAGCGTGGTGCGGCCGGTTATCGGATAGGCGCCAGGCGCGCCGACCGAGCCGTCGACGGTGATCGTCTGCCCCGGCGTCTCCTTCAGCGCGACGCTGACGTCCGGGTTGACGTAGAGGGTGGCGCTCAGCCGCCGCTTGAGCTCGTTCGACAGCTCGGTCGTGGTCAGCCCCATGACCGGCATCTGGCCGATCAGCGGGATGGTGAGGTTGCCGAGCTGGTCGACGCGGAAGTCGCCGGTCACCTCCGGCGCGCGGTAGACGGCGACCGAGACCAGGTCCATCGGGCCGAGGCGATGATCGCGCGCGACGGCGAACATGTCGTCCGGGGGCACGTTGAAGCTGGGGGGCGCGTAGGCGATGTCGCTGCGCCGCGTCTGGGCGCATCCGGCGAGGGCGAGGGCTAGGCCGAGGAGCGCCAGCGCGAGCCTGCGTCCCACGGCTTCAGATCGAGCGACCGAGTTCATCCGACTTCCATCCGTTTTTCTTGATGCGGCCCCCTTCGCGCGCCCTGCGCCACGAAATCCGCTGTCTCCTCAACCATATACAGGCGGCTCGCAAACGCAAGCACGCGATCGGCACGTCTGCCCCCGCACTGCCGCCGCTCCGTGACTCAATGAGGCCTGAAAGTCCAGCAATTTCCGGTGGCGAGCCGGCTGAGTCGAGGCCGGCTGCAAGGGCCGAGCGGCCATCATTGCGGCGGAGACGCCGGCGTCGCGGGCTCGGCACCGTCTCGGGAAGCCGGTTCGCCCGTGAAAAAGGGCATGGTCGCCTCGCCCTCGGCGCTGATGCCGCGGCGGCCGAGCACCCTCGCCACGGTCAGCAACAGGATCTTGAGGTCGAGCGCGAAGCTCCAGTGATCCACATACCACACGTCGAGCGCGAACCGGTCGGCCCAGCTGAGCGTGTTGCGGCCGTTCACCTGCGCCCAGCCGGTGAGACCCGGGCGGACCTCATGGCGGCGCATCTGGAAGGGCGTGTAGAGGTCGAGATACTGGAGCAGGAGCGGCCTCGGGCCGACCAGGCTCATGTCGCCGCGAAGCACGTTCCACAGCTCGGGCAGCTCGTCGAGGCTGGTCGAGCGCAGGAAGCGGCCGAAGCCGGTCAGCCGGTCGGCGTCGGCGAGCGGCGTGCCGTCGGCGTGGCAGGCATCGAGCATCGATCGAAACTTCAGGATCGTGAATGGGGTGCCGCCGAGACCGGGGCGGACTTGTCGGAACAGCACCGGCGAGCCGAGCCGAAGCCGCACCGCGGCCGCCACCAAGAGGATTAGCGGCCAGGCGGCCAGCAGCGCCGCCCCAGATACGACGATGTCGAAGGCGCGCTTCGGATAGCGCCGGGGGCGGGCGCGGCGGCTCGGCTCCGGCACGGGTGTCCGGGTCATGCGCCGATGTGCCGAATGACGTCGGCGGCGACCTTGTGAGCGTCGTAACGCCGCTCGGCGATGCGGCGCGATTCGGCGCCCATCCGTGCTGCCAGTCCAGGCTCTTCGACGAACCGCTTCATCGCCACATAAAGCGCGTCGGAGTCGCGGACCGGGACCAGGAAGCCGTTGACGCCCTGCGCCACCGTCTCCCGGCAGCCGACCGCGTCGGTGGTGATGATCGCGCGCGCCATCGCCATCGCCTCCAGCACCGAGCGCGGCGTACCCTCGCGATAGCTGGGAAGGACGTAGACGCTGCAATCGGCGATCGCCGGCCGCACGTCCTCGAGCTTGCCGTAGAAGCGGATGCCGGCCTCGATGAGCCCGTCTAGCTCGCTTTGCGTCAGCGAATCCGGCGACGGATCGAGATAGCCCACGAGGCCGATCGGCACGTCCGGATGCTCGCTGCGCAGCCGGCGGGCGGCGGCAGCGAACTCGCCTATCCCTTTGTCCCGGAGCAGCCTCGCAATCATCAGGAACGACGTTCGCGCAGGCAGGGGCACGGGGGTGAAGCGAGCGAGGTCCACCCCGGAGCCGTCGACCACCGCGCTGGTGCCGCCGGCGCCAAGCAGGCCCAGCTTGCGGAAGAAGGCCTGGTCGTCCTTGTTCTGGAACAGCACGACGTCCGAGCGGGCGAGCGCGCGTCGATAGAGGCGCGCAGCGGCAAGCCGGGTTGCCCTGCGCCCGAGCCCGCCCCCTTCGCCGGTAAAGGCGTAGCCCGCCCCGGTGATCAGCGACACGATCCGCGGCACGGCGGCGGCGCGGCCGGCGAGGGCGCCGAGGATCACCGGCTTGATCGTATAGGCGAAAAGCAGGTCCGGCCGCTCCCGGCGCAGCAGCCGGCGCAGCTCGAAATAGGTTCGAAGCATGGACAAGGGATTGAGGCTGGCGTTGCTGAGCCGAAGCGACAGGGGGCGGGCGCCGATCGCCCGAAGGGCGGCGCCGGTGCCTTGGTCCATCTCCGGTGCGGCGGCCGCGACGTCATGGCCGCGGCGGACAAGGGCTTCGACGAGCGGCCCGCGGAAGTTGATCAGCGACGGCGCGTAGGAAGCGAGGATGAGGACGCGGCGCCCGCCGGGGAGTTCGGCCGCGCCCGCTTCAGCCGCAGCCGTCTCCCCGGTCATGAGCACGAGCTCGGGCGCCGGCTTATGCGCCGGCCGGAGCGAGCTGATCCGTTCCCTCGACGGCGATCGGCAGTTGCGCGGCCGCGCCCACCGACCGCAGGTAGCGCTTGTACATGAACACCGAGCCGAAGATCACCAGCACGGCGACGACCGCCATCATCTTCTGGCGCTGCCCCAGGCCGAGATTGTAGTTCACCAGCGCCAGCGCCACGATCACGACCGACGAGAAGATCGCCGCATAGGCAAGATAATAAACGTGCAGCAACAGCTTTAGCATCAGCCGCCACTGATAGCCGATATAAGCGAAAATGCCGAGCAGGACGGTGTTCTCCGCCGACGCGGCGATGCCCATCATTCCCGGCGAGTCGACGTAGAAGGGCCGGAACAGGAGCGACCATACCTTTAGCGGGAAGATGAGCTCCTGGAGGTTCGCGCCGCTGCCGTGGTGCTCGCCATTCTGCTGCTGGTTCTCGACGAAGTCGGAGAAGGAATCCGCGTCCAGCTGAAGGTTGAAGCGTTCGACCGTGCGCATGACGACGTAAACCAGCGCGGCCACGGCCACCGGCGTCAGCAGGATCCGCGCCTTGTTGCTCATCTGCTTGCTGAACACGAGCGGAGTCGCGGCGGCGAGCACCGCGATGGCGGCGATGTGGGTGCGGATCAGCACCATGATGACGACGGCGACGACCATCCACGGAAGGCGGCGGAAGATCCGGATCGAGGCCCACAGCGACAGCGAGATCGCCATCAGCATCGGCCCATCCTTGCCGATGCCGGCGCTCCAGAAGTGAAGGCCGGGAAGGAACATGGTCGCATAGACCTGCCAGGGGATACGCATCCCCAGCGATTCGGCGATCTCGCCGAAGGAGCGAATCAGCAGCGCCAGGGCAAGCATTCCGAAGCACTGGAACAGCAGGAAATGGTCGAGGAACGATCCGCCCAGCGTGTTGCGCACCGTCTGGACGACGTGGACGATGAAGTACGTGCCCGATTTGAGCGCGCTTTCGCGCATGAAGCCGTACGGATCGCGGTAGTAGGTGAAGGCATCCATCGCCTCTTCGAAGCTCATCAGCCAGTAGGCGATGGCGCACAGCACGTGCACCGCGAACACGGCGATGTAGATGTCGAACCGCCGCTGATCCGGATGCGGATAGGCGATCAGATAAGCGAACAGGCTCACCACGAGGCCGAGCAGCGAGACGATCATTCCGGGGCGTCCACCATGGTTTTCGTTGATTTCCACCCCGCAGGGTGGCTCCGCTCCGCTGAGCCCGGCCATGCCGACTCCTCAAGGCGCGTCACCGCCTTAGCAGGTCGGCGCGGCTTTTTCAAAAGCCGATGCCGGCGGCCTGGTCGCCCGGGCTTGCATTGCCCGCCCCGAGGCGCGAAGAGCGGGGCGAGACACCGATCGCCGCGCGCGTGAGCAGACTTTCCTCCATCCGCGAGCCAAGCCTTTGAGGATATTGTCGATCCTGGCGTCGCCCGGTCCAGGCGGGGCCGAAATGCTGGTCCGCAACCTCAGCATCGAGCTGGTCGGCCGCGGCCATGTCTGCCGCCTGCTGTTCATGTCGCATGCGGCCGGCGTGGGCAATCCGCCGGAGTTCGAGGCCGACTTCCTGGCGCGGCTCAAGGCGGCCGGAATCGGCTTCGATGTGATGCCGCCGAACAGCTTCCGAAACGTCTTTTCGGCGGCGAGGCAGTTCCGCAAGGCGGTAAAGGCCTTCCGTCCGGACGTCGTGCACGCGCACCTGGGGCGGGGGCTGCTGTGCCGGAGCCTCTCGGGCGCCGGCCTGCCCACCGTCTACACCCACCACAGCGTGACGGCCAATTTCCCGCCGTCGCTGTTCAGGCTCTTCAACCGGACGGTCGACCAATATGTCGCCGTCAGCGCCGCCTGCCACGCCTTCCTCCAACGATATGCCCGGGGCCCGATCGTGACCATCCCCAACGGAGTCCCCGCCGACTTCTCGGCCGGCGGGCCGCGCGAGACGGTGTCGCGGCCGCCGCTCGTGCTGGCGGTGGGGAGCCTGAGGGCCGCCAAGGACTATCCGACCTTGATCCAGGCGGCGGCACTGGTGGCGGCGCGTGCGCCCGCCGAAGTGGGCGAAATCCGCTTCGCCATCGTCGGCGAGGGCGTGGAACGGCCCCGGCTGGAGCAGCTGATCCGCGACCGCGGGCTGTCCCAGACGGTCGAGCTGCTCGGCGCGCGCGGCGACGTTCCGGCGCTGATGCAGCAGGCGGACCTGCTGGTGAACTCCTCGGCCTATGAGGGCATGCCCGTGACCCTGATCGAGGGGACCGTCTCCGCGCTCCCGATCGTTGCCACCGCCGTCGGCGGCAATGCGGAGGTCGTCGCCGACGGCGTCACGGGCTTTATCGTGCCGCCCGCCGATCCGGCAGCGCTGGCCGACCGGATCCTCGCCGTCCTGACGGAGCCGGGCCGCCACGCCGCTTTCTCCCGCGCCGCGCGGGCCCGGTCGGAGGCGTTCGGAATGGCCGCCTGCGCCGATGCCCATCTCGACGTGTACGAGCGCGCCCGCTCCGCCCGCCGCGGCTGAGGCGGGATCAGCGCTGGGCGAAGCCCGCATTGGCGCGGCGCACGAGAAGCGAGCTCAGCGCCAGCAGGAACCACACCGGCCGCCCCGACTGCTGCATCTTCAAAATCCGCAGCCGGAACGGGAGGCCGAGCATCGTCGCGGCCGCGCGGTGCCACAGCGGGCCGGCGCGCCCGAGCTCGCGCGCGCGCTTCATGGCGTGGGCGGCGAGGTCCGGCCGCCCCAGAGACTGGAGCAGCAGGCCGATCCGGTAGAAATATCCCGCGAGGCCCTCGCGCTTCACCCGTGGGCTGACGAACTCCGATTCGGTGGCGAGCACGATCTCGCCGACGTCGATCGACGATTGCAGGATCTCCGGCCGCCGGGTCAGCCGGTCGGGCGAATCGTGGTTGACGTAGATGCCGCGGCCCTGGTCCGACACCGCGAAGCGCCCGCCGCGCAGGATCGAGCGGATCACCACCTCGCGATCCTCGGCGCGAAGCACCCGCTCGTCCCAGCCGCCGATCTCGCGCAGGAACGCGGTCCGCCACATCAGCGAACAGGGAGCCACCACCCGGCCGTGGCCCATCCACAGCCGGAAAATGTCGTCCGCGCTGTCATAGGCCGGGAGGATCGCCGGCCGGCGCTTGCCGGTCGCTTCCTTGAGCACCTGCATCGGAGCGAAGCCGATGTCGGCCTTGCCCTCCCGCATCCGCTCCACCAGCGGCGCCAGCATCTGCCCCTCCAGATAATCGTCGCAATCGAGGAAGAGCACATATTCGCCGGTCGCTTCGGCAAGGCCCCGGTTGCGGCTCACCTGGGCGCCGGAATTGCGTTCATTGACGAGCACGCGAACGTTCGGCCCATAGCCTTCCAGCCGCTCGACGGTGCCGTCGAAGACGCCGTCCACGACGACCACCACTTCGATCGCCACGCCCTCCTGCGCCAGCACGCTGTCGACGGCGCGGCGGATCGTCGCCTCGGCCTTGTAGGCCGGGATAGCGACGGTCACCCGCACTTGCTGCTCCATGAGGATGCTCCAGACCCTGTTGGACGCCGCGCCGCCTCAGCTCCGGTTCGGCTGCTTGAGCCGGAGCCGGATGAGGCTGAACTCCGCGATCTCGACCAGCGAGCCGCACCAGTGGATGCCGAGCGCGGTCAGCGCTTCGGGCCAGCGCACGCGCTCCCGCCGAAGCCGGGCGAAGTGGCGCACGGGCGGGCGCAGCCGGCCCAGGACGAAGCGGTACGCGGGCGTGTCGACGCGCGAGCCGGCCTTGCGGCGCCGCTTGTTGAAGATCGCGCGCAGATCCTTGCGGGCCGGGTGACCGACCTTGACGCCCTCGACGAACAGGATCGGTATTCCCGCCGCCTGGGCACGCTGGTTCCACGCGAAATCCTCGCCGGAAAAGGCTTCCCGGAAGGGCCCGACGCGGTCGAACTGCACGCGCGAGACAATCAGGTTGGCGGTCGCGCAGGCGCCGGTGGCGACATATTGGCGCTGCAGGAACTCGATGTTCCGGTCGTGGACGAAGGCGTAATAGCTCGCGCCCGGATCGCGGAAGACGTCGATGGGCCCGGTGATCCGGGCCTCGGGATGCTCCGCCAGCGCGGCAAGGGCGCTTTCGAGCCAGGCCGGATCCGGCACGCAGTCGCTGTCGGTGAAGGCCAGGGCCGGAGCGCTCGAGCGCCTCACGCCGGCGTTGCGCGCAGCGTAGGAGCCGGGGCGCGGCTCGTGGATCAGCCTGACGTTGGGCCCGAGCGCTCCATGCTCCCGTGGCTCCGGCTCGTTGTTGACGAGGATCACCTCGAACTCCCCGGCCTTGAGCGTCTGCGCCGCCAGCGCGTCGAGGCACAGGGCCAGCCGGTCCCAGTCGCGATAGACGGGAATGATGACGGAGACGGAAATCGGCACGGACAATCGCTCGGCTCAGGGACGGTG